>JAKZUY010000166.1:0-6117 GCA_047516345.1 Dehalococcoidia bacterium
TCACACGGTCCGGAGAAGACAGAGGAAAAACCTCCTTCCAAATAATCCGCCTCTAGGCTTCAGCTTGGGCACGGTTACGACTACAGAGACACTGTCAACCGAAGCAACCCCGGAACACCACCGGGGTTGCTTCAACGCGCCACATCCACACCGTCGTTCCGACGAAGAGAGACGGCCCCACGCCTGGTTGCACGCTGAGCGGGTTACGGGCGGCGGCGTGTATATGCCAACACCCTGTCGCCCTTCCCTAAACCGGCGGTACCACCGATTCGGGAACGTCCCCCCTTGCGGCTCGGGCGGCGTTTTGGACGCCGAATTTGGTTGAGTCGATCGTGGACTCGATGGCCATGCTCGCCAGATGCGGCGTGATGACAACGTTGTCGAGGTCGAGCAGCGGATTGTCGGGCGGCGTAGGCTCCACCTCCGTCACGTCGAGACCGGCCGCCTTTATCACCCCCGCTCTTAACGCCCGCGTCAACGCCGCCTCGTCGACTACCGGCCCGCGGCAGGTGTTTATCAGGACCGCCGTCGGCTTCATCATGCCGAGTTCGCGGTCGGAAATGAGGTAGCGTGTCGTCGACTCCAGCGGCGTATGAAGCGAGATTATGTCCGAGGTCTTGAGTAGTTCCTCGAACGAGACGCGCGTCGCTCCGGTCTCCTCCTCGTACTCTGCCGGAAAGTGGAACGAGTCATGGTAGACGATCTCACACTCCCATCCGGCCAGCCTTTTTGCGACACGCGATCCGATTCGGCCGAGCCCGACTATCCCCACCCGCTTGCCGACCAGCGTGTGGTGGTCGTTCAAGTCGCCCCGGACGCCTTCTGACCAGCGCCGCGCCTTCACCCCCTCGAACTGCCGGTCGAGCCTCCGGTACACCGAAAACATCAATGCAATGGCGTGCTCTGCCACGGCCGGCGCGTTGCCGCCGCCGTTGTTCGAAACGGTAATGCCAAGCTCCGCAAGGGCCACCTTGTCCAGCCAATCCGTGCCGGCGCTCGCCACCTGGACGTGGCGCAGGTTGGGGAGACGCCTGAACTGGTCCGTCGTCATCGTCCGGGTCGAAGCCATGATCGCCGCGGCGTCGCGGCATTTCCTCACGACCTCATCCGGCTCTTCTGCCGAGTCGATAAAGATGAATTCGACATCCTCTTCAAGGTCGGCTACTTGCGTGAAGTGAATAACCCGGTCGCTGTTCGCGGCTTCCGGCATCACAACGGCTACCTTATGACTCGCCAATTCGTCCTCCTGTCGCGGTATTTCGCATATGGGCCCATGGACGGCAGGATTATACTTTGAAGGTTGTCTGCAAACGTTTCGCGCTCAATCCGCGGCGTCGCCATCGTTTCAGGCAGCGGCCCCTTACTCAAAAAAACGATCTGCCCACGAATCGCGACACCATGTCTGTGCCCGACCGAATCACCGTCAAAGTTCCCGCTACAACCGCCAACATGGGCCCCGGTTTCGATTCCATAGGAATGGCGCTCGACATGTGGAACACCGTGACCGTAACCCAGGGAAGCGACGGCGTGTCGATCGAGGGGGAGGGTGAGGACGAACTGCCGCGTGATGAATCGAACGCGGTGGTGGCCGGAATCCACTCAGCCTTTCACGCGGTGGGCGAGAGCGCCCCGGTATTCGCTACTCGATGCGAAAACCGCATCCCGCTGAGCCGCGGCCTGGGAAGCAGTTCCGCGGCGATAGTCGCCGGACTTCTGGCCGGTCTGGCTATGGCCGGGCGCAACCACGACCAGCGCCTTCTGTTCGATCTGGCCGCCGATATCGAAGGCCACCCAGACAATGCCGCCGCGGCCATATACGGAGGGTGCTGCATCAGCGTGAAGGGTAGCGAAGGGTGGGTTGTCGATCAGACGCCGCTGCCCGAAGACCTAAACGCAGTCGCGTTCATTCCGGACGTGGGCATGAACACCTCCGAGGCAAGGGCGGTACTACCGAGTCAGGTCAGCCGCGAAGACGCCGTATTCAATCTGGGCAGGTCCGCTATGTTGGTGAACGCACTAGCAACGGGCCGGCTGGGACTGCTCCGGCACGCCACCGAGGACCGGCTCCATCAACCGCAGCGGGGCCAAATGTTCCCGGCAATGAAGAACATCATCAGGGCCGCGCTGGACGGCGGCGCACACGGCGCATTCCTCTCCGGCGCCGGCCCAACTGTGATTGCGCTCACCACGGGCCGAGAGGTCACCGTGCTATACGAGATGAGCGAAGCGGCCCGCAAGTCGAGCGCGCCCGGCCGCGCCGTGGTGTTACGCCCGTCAACCATCGGCGCACACGTAGTAGAGCAATGAGCCCCAACCCCGTAATTGTGCAGAAATTCGGCGGAAGCTCGCTCTCCGAATCGAACCTCATCCGCAACGTCGCAACCCGCATTTGCGAACAACGTGCGGCAGGCGTCGACCTCGTCGTGGTGGTATCCGCGATGGGAGATGCCACGGACGAACTGATCCGCCTCGCACACGACGTTGCAGGCGAAGGCAGACCCCCGCCGCCGCGCGAGCTGGACACGCTCATGTCGACCGGCGAACTCGTGAGCGCCACCTTGATGGCCATCGCAATACAGTCGATGGGCTACGACGTCGTGAGCCTGTCGGGGATTCAGGCCGGAATAAGGACCGAGGCGACGCACGGTTCGGCCCGCATCTCGGCGATCGATCCGGCAAGACTCCGGCGGGAACTCGACGCCGGCAGGATAATCATCGTCGCAGGGTTTCAGGGAGTCACGGAGTTGGGTGACGTCACGACGCTCGGCCGAGGCGGCTCGGACACCACCGCCGTAGCCCTCGCAGCCGCGCTGGGCGCCGAAAGATGTGAGATATACACCGACGTAGACGGTATCTACACGTCAGACCCGCGTCTCGTGCCCGAGGCTCGGAAGTTAGCCGAGATCGGCTATGAAGAGATGCTGGAGATGGCCATGCTGGGCGCGAAAATGAACCCGCGCTCCATCGAGTTGGCCGCTATATACAGAGTACCGGTGCTGGTCGCCTCGTCTTTCGCCGACGCGCCAGGAACACTGATCCACGGAGGTGAACCGACATTGGAAGTCCGCAAGGCGATCACCGGAGTCCCCATCGAACGCAACATCGCAAAGATCACCGTTCGTGGCGTGATGGACCGGCCGGGAGTGGCATCGGCCTTGTTCAAGCCGTTGGCAGACGCCGGAATCAGCGTCGACGTGATTGTGCAGAACGCCAGCGCCGAAGGCCTTACCGACATGTCCTTCACTGTGGCGCGCGGCGACCTTCAGCGGGCGCTGGAGATCACCCGCGGGCAGAGCGCGTTCGAGTCCTCCGAGGTGATCGCAGACCCTGACCTCGCCAAGGTGAGCATCGTGGGAACCGGCATGCAAAACGCCCCCGGTTTCGCCGCCCGCATGTTCGACGCGCTCTCTTCGGCCGGCGTGAACATCGAACTGATCACCACGTCGGAGATTCGGATCACCTGCATCATTCGGGCGGAACATATTCAGACCGCGGCGCAGGCCCTGCACCGTGCCTTTGAACTCGATAAGCCCGGGGACTGACGAGACCCTGTTCCCTACCGGCGCACCAAATTGACGAACCCTGACCTGTCAGTCGTAGTTCCCGCTTACAACGAAGCGGCGGGAATCGACACCACCATCACCCTCCTGCTCGACTACCTTGCAAGCAGCCCGCGGGACTGGGAACTGCTTGTCGTCAACGATGGCAGCGACGACCGGACCGCCGATATCGTTTCGGCGAGGTCCGAACAGGAGCCGCGTATTCGGCTGATCGACGCGCCCCATCGCGGCAAGGGCGCTGCCGTGCGGCGAGGGATGTTGGAGGCGCGGGGCAGGTTCCGCTTTCTCTGCGACGCAGACCTGTCGATGCCGCCCGAACAGATCGAACGCTTCTTCGACGGGCCCGACGGGAATCCCCGCTTTGACGTGGCCGCGGGTTCGAGAGAAGCTCCCGGGGCGAGGCGCATCGGCGAGCCTTGGCGCAGACACTTCATCGGCAGGGTGTTCAACTGGGTCGTGCGCTTCTTCGCAGTGAGGGGCATTCAGGATACGCAATGCGGGTTCAAGCTCTTCAGCGAAGCCGCCGCGAACGAAATTTTCAGGCTGCAAAAACTCGACGGATGGGCGTTCGACGTGGAGTTGCTGTTCTTGGCGAGGAAGGCCGGGTTTCGCGTCGGCGAGATAGCGATAGACTGGCGCTACGATCAGGATAGCCGCGTCGACCTGGTGCTCGGTGGAATGGCGTTCATCGACATCCTGAGGATTCGCCTCAAAGACCTGCGGGGTGGCTACAACGACCCGGAAAATACTGATCAATGACCACGGAACCGACCGACAATTCCCTGCGCAAGCTGCTCGCCGAAGCCCGTACGATCGCAGTGGTCGGCATATCCCCGCGGCCCAACAGGGCAAGTCACGCAGTGGCGGCGTATCTGAGGGACGTCGGATACCGCATATATCCTGTCAACCCGATGATCGAGTCATGGAACGGCATTGCGGCCTACGAAACGATCTCTGACATCCCTGAAATCGTTGACATAGTCGACATTTTCAGACGGCCCCTTCAGGTCGGACCCGTTGTCGAGGACGCAATCGCGGCGGGGGCGCGTGCCGTGTGGATGCAACTCGGCATCGTCAACGGGGAGGCGGCGGAAAAGGCGCGGCGAGCCGGACTCGACGTGGTCATGGACCGCTGCATGCTAGTAGAACACCGCCGCCTGATCGACCACTGAACCCACACCCGCTCCGGGGCCGGTCAGGATGACCAACCAACCCTGTATAGCCACCAAACCGAGGTCAACGAAACTCCTCTTGTCCGCAGCCACACAAACCCCCAAAAACAACCATCTAAAGGTCGTC
Organism: Dehalococcoidia bacterium; assembly: GCA_047516345.1. GTDB lineage: Bacteria > Chloroflexota > Dehalococcoidia > Lucifugimonadales > Lucifugimonadaceae. Next base: position 4,860 of record JAKZUY010000166.1, read on the forward strand.
ATCGTTGTGCCCACTTACAACGAAATCGACAACCTGCCGGTCCTGTTCGACCGCCTCTCTGAACTCGGCATCCCCGAATTGCTGCTCCTCGTGGTCGACGACAACTCGCCGGACGGGACCGGCGAACTGGCAGACCGGCTCGCGGCTGAAAATCCGGGCCGGGTAGAAGTACTCCACAGGGCTGTCAAGAGCGGCCTGGGCAAGGCATACGTCGACGGGCTTGGACGCGCGCTCGAACTCGGCGCCGACCTGATAGTCCAGATGGACGCCGACCTTTCACACCCTCCGGCGTGCGTACCTGAAATGCTGGCGCGCCTTCGCGGCATCGACGTGGTCACCGCCTCCCGATACGCGCCCGGCGGTGGCGTAGATCCCGACTGGTCGCTTGGCCGGAAACTCATTAGCAGGCTCGGCAGCCTGGGCATCCGGTACGTGTTGGGTCTGCGGGTCAGGGACGCGACATCAGGATTCAAGGCATATCGGCGACGCGCCCTCGAAACGATCGGTCTCGACTCGCTCAAGCTTGCGGGCTTCGGGTTTCAGTCCGAAGTGGCATATCGCTGCGAAAACGCCGGTCTGCGCGTCACCGAGTATCCCTACGTCTTCATGGAGCGAGGCAAGGGCAAATCAAAGATGTCGCTCGGCATCGTCATCGAGGCATTCGCCCGTCTAACGTGGCTACGCCTGCGCGGCTGAATAGGTAACCGCGCATAGGTCCTGTCTCATAACCCCACCCCGCTTGAGCTCAAGGGTCATCGGGTATGGGACCGCCTCATAACTCCACCCCGCTTGATCTTTACCGTTCATCACCCGTCTTCCCCAATCTGCCCACATTCGTCTTCCCCGACTCCGATCGGGGAACCACCGGGGGAGGGTGATACCGGGAAGCTCGCCCACGAAATTAAACCCGATTCCCTTGCCCCACCCGGTGGGAGTCCACACACCGGCGCCCTTGTGTCTCGATAAAAGAGACCTTTGCGTAACCTCGACACATGTCATTGGTACGAAAATAGATGCCGCCGCCGTGTCGTATTGTAGTGACGGGTTTCAAACCCGTCTTCCCCGCGGCCGCGAGGCGGCCCACTTTCATCACCTCGCGTGGTCTTCGCAAGACCATAGTGATTCCGAGCACCCACATGTCATTCTGGGCACCCAAATGTCATTCCGAGCGCAGCCGAGGAACCTAAGCCATCCAGACAGCATGCCCCGCTTCTCTTACCCAGACCATTCGGCTTCGCTCAGAGTGACATGGAGTGAG
>JAKZUY010000167.1:0-6008 GCA_047516345.1 Dehalococcoidia bacterium
TTCTACGACGCCAATACAGCCACTGTCGTATTCGATCAATCCGAATTGACGGAAAATCGTGCCATACTTCTCGCTCAAACTTCCGGTGCAGAAGACGCGCACCGGTCGAGCCGCCATCAGACCGGCGTCGGCAGGAATTCCCTCGCTGCTGCCGTCGACACCAAGCCCGGTCCACCGACCTCCTGCCGCGACCGATGCGAAATGATTCGCGCCGTTGACCGCATAGCAGGTGATATCCCATGGGGCCCCGCCGAAACGCTCTGTGTCATGCCGCCAATTTCGATCCGGGTCTGTTGGATCATCCTCCTCGGCATCGAAGGTGCTGAACGTGGCGTTCACCGAGTCCACACGGCCGATCTTGCCCGCGCCGACCAGCCGCTCGAGCTTGGCAATAAGCGGATGGTGACGGAACATAAACCCTTCCATGAGAACCGCGCCTGCCGATTTGACTAACTCGGCAATCTCCAGGGCGTCCTGACCGGTGATGGTCAGTGCCTTCTCGCTCAGAATGTTGCGTGCGCCGGCGTTCAGACAGCGCTCAATCTGCTCCCGCCGTTGACTGGGCCACGTCACCAATATGAGGCCGTCCAGATCGTGCACACGGATCATTTCCTCGAAGTCGGTATAGAACGCCTCGCACCCGTACTCTGCGGACCATTCCTTAGCCACAGCTTCGCGGAGATCACAGCAAGCCGCGATCCGTGCCTTATCCGACGCGGCGGCGGCGCGACCATGCCGGTAGCTGATGCGGCCGCAACCGATCAGTCCGATGCGAAATACATCTTGATCGCCCTGCGTCATGAGTCCTCCGTTTGCCGGTTTGACCGCTCAACTCGAACGCGTTACCGGTACAGCGGGTATTCTATCGTCGCAATCGGCGCGGCATGGCGAAAACAAGACGGCGACTGTGGCGGCGCGATTCGACAGCGGGCGAGACCGTTATGCGTTCGCGGAGCAGAAGCGGTTCGCTCTCCCGCTGGGCCATTCGATGGAATGGCTGGAACAGGTCATCGTGCATCGCATTCCGCCCCGGATCACCCCGTACCATATGCTTGCGATCATCTCGGTACACGACGCATTACTTTAGGCGGCGTCAACGCCACGCGGCTCAACCAGTAAGGGACTGACGAGGCATGAGCTTCAGGATCGGGATCATCGGACATACCGGCCGGGGTGGCTACGGCCACAGCTTGGACATGGCCTTCGTGGGCGTCGAGGGTGTCGAGATCGTGGCCCTGGCCGACCCAGATGACGAAGGGCGAGCGGAAACCGCCGCCCGCACCGGCGCCGCCACGGCGTACGCGGACTACCGCGAGATGTTGGATAGGGAAAAGCTCGACATCGCCGTGCTGGCTTCGTCAGAAGTCGGCGACCACCGCGAGCTCGTTGTAACGGCGGCCGAGGCGAGAGCCAACATCTACCTGGAGAAACCGGTGGCTGCCGCACCGGAGGATGTTGATGCGATGATGGCAGCTTGCGACCGGTCCTCTGTGCTGTGCGTGGTAGCCCACCCTTGGCGGGGCCATCCGCCGATCCAGCGAGTGGCAATCGACCTCATCAGGTCCGGCAAGATCGGCGAGCCGAGGCTCGCACGGATCTATGGCAAGGGGGGCGAGCACGGAGGCGATCCGATGTTCCTTGACCTGTATCCCCACTTCTTCGATTTCCTGTGGCAGCTCTTTCGTACCCCGCTGTGGTGTCACGCTCATCTGACCCAGGACGGCCGCACCTGCGAGCCCGCCGACCTCAATCCCGGACGGACTGGAGTAGGGCTCGTCGCCGGTAATGGGATTAAGGCCTACTACTGTTTCGAGGGAGGCTTCGCGGCGGAATACGAATCGTACCGGGGCGACGGCATCGAGACCCCGTATCGCATCGACATCCACGGCACTGCGGGCACGCTGTCGCTGCCAGGGCCGATGGGGAGAGGACCGGACATCTTCTTTCATCCGCTGGCGAATCCTGGACTCATCGGCGACGACCGCTGGGAGGTCATCCCCTCAGAGCCGCCGCCGGATCAGCATAAATGGGTGAACGCGCATCGGCGCATGGCCAGGTCCATGATGGACATGCTCGAGGGTAAGGCGCCGGAATGGGAGTTGGTGCAACTTCCCGACGCGAAGCGCCACCTGGAAATGGCCATGCTGGCCCACGCGTCACATATGCAAGGTGCGCGAGTGTCCCCGCCGTTGCCAGACGGTAAGAACCCCTTCGACCATTGGACGGCGTAGATCGGTAAACCGCCGCTGTCGGACCCCAACGCCCCTTGCGCCGGGTCCGTAGCGTCGATAGCGACGGCCACCGGCGCGCCGGATAGCCAGATGGCCCTCCGATCCTCTTGGCTTTCGACACCACGCATTACGTGGCATTGCCGTGCCCGCTGATTCCTTAGGCGTGTACCGGGACACTCTCCGTTCCATCCCAGATGGCATCGAGTTCCCAGACGTCCAGCGAGGTCAGGCTCGGTTGGCCAATGACGCCGAAGGTCGCGCTCGGGCGTGCCTTGCGACTGAAGACCCGCAGCCCCAGGCTGTCGGACCGCGTCGGGTAGATGCGGCTGGTCGCCGCCCGTCCGTGGGCAAACACCTCGACGACCGAGGCGTCCAGGAATATGTGCAGGCGCAATGGCGTTTCCGGCGGCCGATGCAGCGGCCCGCCGGTGCGTGGGCGATCGGTGGACAGATCGAGGGACGACTGCTGACAGTCGATCTCGAGCCGGTCGTCCACGTAGTTGTACTCGATTCGTGTCTCCTCCTCACCGTCTGGGGAGCGGCGGATCGCTAGACCAACCGTGCCATTCGGCGCGGGCGTGAACTCGGCCACGATCTCGAGCTGTGCACCAGCCACGTCCTGGATGTCGTGGGCGGTGTCGTGAGCCAGCTCGATGGGGCCGAACGCGTGGTGCGAGCCTCGCAGCGCTCGCACCTCCGGTACCGGCTCGGCGACCAGCCGTCCGTTCGAGTCGAGGCTCAGGACACGTGGCAAAGACATCAGCCCTGACCAGCCGGCCTCCGCTTGTGCTTCGCGCGTCCGTCCCTCACGGATCCATCCCCACGAGAGGCGTCGGCCCTGCGAATCGAGCAATGTCTGCGGAGCTGCGTAGTGCGCTCCGAGATCCACGCGGCCTCGAAAGGCACCCTCATACCGGTGGTCGACATACGAGCCGACGAAGTACGGAAACCACCATTCAGGATGCGCATGCACGGTCAGGACATGTTGGTCGCCCAGCGGGAAGAAGTCGGGGACTTCCCACATTGAGCCGGTCAGGTTTACGTCGCCCGTGCACATCAGACCGAGGTACTCCCACTGCACCAGGTCCGGCGACCGATAGAGGGGCAGCGCACCGCCGACGCCTCGAATGCCGCAGCCCATCACCTGGTACCAGCCATCGTCTTCCCGCCACACGCAGTTGTCGCGCCAGCCGGGCACCTGCAGCCCCTCCGGCGGCGCCGGGATGACCGGATTGGCCGGGTGCTTCGTCCACGTGATCAAGTCGTCGGAGCCGGTGGCGATGCAAGCCTTCTGCGGCATCACACCGGTGTAGATGATGGTAGGCACTCCGTCGTGATCCACCGCGCAGCCGGAATAGCACCCGGTCGGGTCGGCTCCACCGGGGGTCGGCGCCAGCGCGATGGGCAGGTGCTCCCAGTGCAGCAAGTCGTCGCTGACCGCATGGCCCCAATGGGCGCCCGGCAAGGACGCGCCCTGATTGGGAAGTCCCGAGAACATTCCAGGCGAGAACTGGTAGAACAGGTGGAAGCGTTCGCCCCACTGAATGAGGCCGTTGGGGTCGTTCATCCAATCCGATGGCGGTAGAAAGTGGTACCGCGGCCGCTGCGGATCGCTCATCAGGCTTCCTCGGTGTTGCGTGCGCCGCATAGCAGCGGAGCGTGCGGAGCCAGGGTGCCCGAACCGGTAACGGGGCACCACTTCGACGGATTGCGACCGGACCGCGAGCTCCTCTCCGGCCCCGCCCCGCTAGCTGCGAGGCCCCGATCGCGCGCCGCGCCGTGCGCCTGAGTCGGCAACTGCGCCTGCTTCGATTGATTGATTCTTCAACTCAGGATTGTTAGCCTTCACACCATTCTAGCGGCACCCTCCCGGGTGCTTGATGCGAATGTCGCATGGAGGTTGCTGTGCCTCGAATGATGACGAGACGCCAGACGTTGGTCGCGGCCGGTGGGGTGACGCTGGGAACAACCCTCGCCATGATGCTCGCCGCTTGTGGTGAGGCAGAGGTCGCCGAGACCCCCGCTGAGCCGGCGCCAGCCGCGACCGTAGCCCCGGCCCCGGCCCCGGCCGCTGAGGCCCCGCCGCAGAGGCGAACCGCCGAGATTGAATTCGTTCACGACCACGTATCGGGACCGCGCGGAGAAGCGATGAAGTGGGGGCTCGAGAACTTCGCGGCCCAGTTCCCCGACATCCCTGTCCGGTTCGTCGTTCAACCGGCTGACTTCGAAGACAAGTTCGCCATCCAGCAGGCCGCCAATTCGCAGGGCGAGGTCGCCTTGCTTAGCGGGGCCTTCTTCCTGAAGTGGGTGGAAGCTGGGGCCTTCACACAAATCAACGAGGCTTTGAGCAAGAACCCACGATGGGACCCAAGCGCCCAATTCTTTGGGCCTGACGCGTTCTCAATAAACTTCTGGAATCGAGTTCCGTCTTCGCACCTCGAACCTGTGCAAGGTCCGACATTCGGTCTGCCCTACCAGGGCAACATGATTGGCTACTTTTTCAACGTTGACATCATGACCAAGGCGGGCATCGAGTTTCCCACCGTAGGCAAGTGGGGGATCGAGACGGAATACCTTGAGGCGATGAAGAAGGGCACTGATCCCGAAATCGGTCAGTGGGGTACGCGAATGCTAACCGGTGCGTGGCCCCACGGCCTGTTCCTGCCGATTGCGCTGTCGGATCGGGAAGACCTAATGCCCGTGTACAACAGCGATGCCACGCGCTTCGAGGCCTACGACGAAGGCGGGGATCGAGGCCTGCAGTTCATCATTGACATGGCCCGCAAACACAAGGTCGCTTACATGCCCGGGGACTACAAAGCGATCGCGGGCGAGTTCGGCGACCCGTTCTCGGCCGGCAAGCAGATGATCTGGAATGCCGGCGGTGCGGTGGGCACACTGGCAATCCGGATCAAAGACAAGTTTGAGTGGTCAATGGGTCCGATGCCGGAAGGCAGAAACGGTGAGCCGCATCCGAACAACTTCGACGGACAGCCGCATTTGATCACCAACACTGCGGAACGTCGGGGCACGGTCGAGCAGGCGGTCGAACTCATCAATTTCTTCGTCGGGCCGGGAGTTCAGGGACGCATCGCAATCGATCGTGGGTCCCTCCCCTACAACAAGGAGGCGATCGCCTCAGCCGAGATGGCGGCGGGGCCGCCGACGAACCACGGTCTGTGGAACGACCAGGCGCAGCGCACCGATCACCGACATCTGCAGTGGGCGCACCCCAATTGGAGTGAGTTGTGGTCGAAGTACAAGTGGGACAAGACCATTCTTGGTGAGGAGACGGTAGAAGAAGGCCGCTTAAGGGTGACCACCGAGGTGGACAAATTCCTTGAGAGGACGCACGACAACTGGGCGTCGCTCAAGCGATATGCGGAGGCGGCCTCCTGACAAGCTAGAAGCAGCGGCGCGACGGAATTGGCGAAGCAGCCTCCGAGGAGGCTGCTTCGCTTATGCAGACTCTTCGTGTGGGTCGTACGGTCGCGGGTTCATACCGGATCTACAGCCGTCGATATCATGCCGGGCCGTCGCGCAGTCGCTGGCGGGCACGGGTTGTACTGAGCGGATGTGATCTCCCAGCGGACACGCCGCGCGCACACGGCCCGCGCCTACCCAGGCAGCGGCCGTCCCGCGGTTGATGAGGACTTAGACGAGAAGCATCTCGCTCCGCGCGCGGTCCGCTTTCAACCGCGCGGTGAGGACCTCCAGCAGCGAGTCCGCCAACTCGTCCTGATCCACCGGCGTCGCGGCTTGCACCTGGGCGGCCCA
>JAKZUY010000168.1:0-7228 GCA_047516345.1 Dehalococcoidia bacterium
TCACAGTCCGCCCAGCCACATTTCGAAGATGGTACTGCCTACCGTCCATTCAGGCCCGGCTGCGGGCGAGATCCCAAAAAAAGAACGAGCAGGGCCGCACCGTGAGCTTCAACCTGACGGTATGCAAGGCATGTCGTAGACGTTGTCGCCTCCTTGATCTGAAATCTGACGGTGACTCAAGGTCAAGAACAGTCGACGCGCCGATGGCGAACAATTCGGAATCGGCGCCTGACAGCCAGTAAGTAAGCGCCTAGGATTCTGGGTCTGAGGCGCAATGGGCTCTCCGATGTTCGCGTTTGCCGAGGTGTTCTCATCGATATCGAATTCAATATCCAAAGAGTCGAATTCCAGCGGTTCCTTAACGTTTATCATGCAGCCGGACCACTGCGTATACTCTCCGCAGCGAGCCAACCGCGACTTTCGGTCCGCATGAAAGCGATACGGGACGGGACTACATAACTGATGGAATTAGGACGGATAAATCGACCTGCGGCCGGTGATCTTATGACCCGGCGCAAGGTCTACCTCGTGAGCATGGTGCAGACGTCGCCGGATGCGCCCGCCGAATTCACCAGCCGCTACGACGCCTACTGGCGGGCGGTGGACGAGCACGTCGCCAACCTGGAACTGCGGGCCGGGCCAGTGGCGCGGGTGTTCGTCGAAGGCGTCGGATTCGGGGGCGAAGAAGGGTTGCTGCGAGTACAACAGGCCGACCGGCAGGCGCACCGCATTGTGAAATCGAGGTTGGACTCCGGGGCTACGCTGGAACCCTACGGAGACCAGGACCTCTTCGAACAGGTCATCGATTGGGGACGCATTATTCAGTATGGATTTGTCAGCCAAACCGTGGCAACGACCGTCCGAGACACCTTCGATTCTGTCGGAACGCAACGCCTGGACCATGTCAAACATCGCCTTGAAGAATCCATCAAAGAAACCGAGGCGGCGCTGATCATCGCCTCTTCAGACGTGGGCGACGTACTGCCTGCCGGAGTCGAGCGATTCATCGTTTCGCCGCCTGAACTGGACTTGCTGATCAGGTGGGTACGGGAGCAGTCCGAGGCAGCGCAGCGTGAAGCCGAGGCAGCGCAACGGGCTGCTGCACAGCAAGCGGCTGAGGGCTCGCAAGACCCCGGCGCAAGCTCTGGCGGTTCAGGCCTATGGACTCCCGGACAGGCCTAGAATCGCCGAACTTCGCCGGCCACTTTGTAATGTGCGGCCACCGCCCGGCCGCGCTCCGCGGCGTGAATGGCAGCGTCCATTGAGCAGCCGGTTAACGGCCCCTTCCGGCAGTCGCCGATCGGCCCTCATCGAATCCGGGGGCGGTCCGTATCCCCGTCGTCGTACGGACGGCGAGGGCATCGCACTGTACTTGCACATACCCTTTTGCCTGAGCAAATGCCCCTACTGCGATTTCAACACCTACGAAGGCATCGAGCCGTTAATAGACGGCTACGTCGCAGCCCTCGGGCGCGAGATCGGTCTCTGGGGCGATCTGCTCAAACGGCCGCGTGTAACGTCGATATATTTCGGGGGCGGCACGCCGTCGTATATTCCGCCCTGCTCGATTAAGTCCACGATGGCCGCTGTTAGCGATTCGTTCGACTTGCTCCCGACTGCCGAAATCACCATCGAGGCCAATCCCGGAGACATCACTCCCGAACGGGTCGAGTTCTGGCGCTCCATCGATATAAACAGGATGAGCATCGGCGTCCAAAGCTTCGACGATGGACTGCTCAAGAGTTTGGGCAGGCGTCACAATTCCGAACAGGCGGCGGAAGCAGCGCGCGTTGCGAAGTCCCACGGATTCGACAACTTCAGCTTAGACCTGATGTTTGGGCTGCCAAATCAGACGCTTGACCAATGGCGGCATTCGGTCGATCGAGCCATAGAACTTGAACCTCTACACCTGTCCCTGTACGGGCTTTCCCTGGAACCGGGCACGCCCATGGAGGCCGACGTTCGGCTTGGGCGGACGCCCCTGCCGGACTCCGACCTCGGCGCCGACATGTACACCTTCGCAGAAGATCGATTGGCTGGCGCAAGTTTTGATCACTACGAGATTTCGAACTGGGCCAGGCCAGGATTCGAAAGTACCCACAACCTTGCGTACTGGAATATCACGCCGTATCTAGGACTTGGCGCCGGGGCTCACTCGTTTGTCGGGGGCAGCAGATTTGCGAATATCAAGTCGCCCCGCGGCTACATCAGAAGCCTGGAGGCACCAGACGCGCCTGAAGAAACCGACGTCCACCCCGCCGAAAACATGCGCGCTCTGGGGGTGGTTGATCAGATAGAACCCGCGGACCGAAGTACCGCGATTGCTGACGCGATGATGATGGGCATGCGGCTGGCGTGGGGAGTTTCCCACGCCGGATTCAAGCAACGATTCGGGGTGCCGCTGATTCAAGCGTTCGGAGACGGTATCGGGGATTTGGTGGAGGCAGGGCTGGTGGTTCACGATCAGACCGGGGTCCGGCTTACACGAAGAGGCCGCCTGCTGGGCAATGAGGTATTTGCGCGATTCGTCGAAGATGCACCGCGGGCAGCAGAGATTCGGCCGACGTTGGTCAAGTGACCCCGCGCCGTGCCGCCTTCGAGGCATAGACCTCCCGGACTGCCAGCACATTGAACCGGCCGGTACAACCGAGTTTCCAGCCACTCGACCATGACTCGCAAACCCGATGCTTGGCCGCCCGAACACATGCGCCGGTTATCCTGTGATTCCTCGTTACCCAGCTTTTTACTACCCACCGCGTTATGGATCCAAAAGCCCAGCGGGTGATGCGTATGTTTAGGCGAATCAACCAGAGTAGGCAAGGTATTATCTTGCCATGTACGTTGTTGGAACCGCGGGACACGTTGATCACGGCAAGTCCACGCTCATCCGCGCCCTCACAGGCATCGACCCCGACAGGTTGAGGGTGGAGAAAGAGCGTGGAATGACCATCGAGCTCGGATTCGCGTGGCTCGACCTGCCGAGCGGTCTCGAAGTGAGCATGGTGGACGTGCCCGGCCACGAGCGGTTCATCAAGAACATGCTGATGGGCGTCAGTGGCATTGATCTAGCCCTGCTCATCGTCGCGGCAGACGAGGGAATCATGCCCCAAACAAGGGAGCATCTGGCCATCCTCGATCTGGTGCGGGTTGAGCGCGGCATCGTCGTTATCACCAAGACCGATCTGGTGGACGAGGAATGGCTGGAACTCGTGATGGCAGATATCGAGGACGTTCTGGAAGGGACAGTCCTGTCCGGCTCACCGACGATTGCGGTGTCCGCCGAAACCGGATCCGGACTCGATGAACTGTTACGCGCCATCGATTCCATATTGGTCGACGTGCCGGTCAGGCCGGACCTGGGGCGGCCCCGCCTGCCGGTAGACCGTTCGTTCACGATGACCGGTTTCGGCGCAGTCGTCACTGGCACGCTGTCGGGCGGCAAACTGCGTAAAGGCCAGCAGGTGATCATCGCTCCCCGCGGGAAACGTGCGCGGATTCGCGGCTTGCAAAGTCACAGGGACGTCGTCGAAGAGTCCCTTCCCGGCACACGTGTAGCAGTAAACATAGGCGGCATCGAGCATCACGAGATCGAACGCGGAGATGTCTTGCTGACCGGGGACTGGCTAGTTCCTGCACGTGCGTTCGATTGCTCGATCAGAACAATCCCCGACTCGCCGCGGCCGGTCCGTCACAACCACCGAGTGACTCTCTACGCCGGTACGTCCGAAACGCCTGCCGTCGTGAGGCTGCTGGACACCAATACACTGCCCCCCGGCGAATCCGGATGGGCGCAGATACGGACTGAATCGCCGGTTCCGGTGGTGCGAGGCGACTACTTTGTCATCAGGGACACCGTGACGACGATCGCCGGAGGGCAGATCCTGATTCCGAATGCGCCCCGTCGCAGACGTTTTCAGTCCTCGACACTCCAACAGTTGGCCGTACTGTCGACGGGCGCCGAATCGGACGCCGTGATCAGCACCATGGACCTGACAGGAATATCGTCAGCCGCAGGGTTGGCCGTCGCTCTCAACCTTGCAGCGGCCGACGTTGAAACGGTTCTCGAGGACCTCGTCGGCCGCGGCGCCGCTGTCAGAATCGGCGATGAAACTCTACCGGTCTACTTCACGGCGTCAGCCTGGTCGAACGTCGTCGCCAAGACCTCAGATGAACTTGCCGCCTATCATCGTGAATACCCGTTGCGCGGCGGGATGCCGAAAGAAGAGTTGCGAAATAGGCTGGGCATGCAATCGCGCGAGTTCAACGCCGCCCTTGCCCGGCTGGTCAATGACGGGGTGATCGAAGAGGCCGAGGCCTCTGCCAAACTCCCTTCTCACGTGCCGGATTTATCCGACAGTCAGCGACGACAGGCCGACGAATATCTTGCGCTGCTGGGCTCCAATCCGTACTCCCCTCCTACCGACACGCCAGTGGACCCCGAACTGCTCCACGCCCTTTCTGCACAGGGGCAAATTGTTCGGGTCAATGAGGACGTGGTATATCTGAAGTCCACATATGACGAAATGTCCAGTCGTGTTGTCGAATTCGCCAGGGACAACGGCGAGGTGACGATCTCCGACGTTCGCGAACTTTTCAACACGAGCCGAAAGTACACCCTGGCCCTGCTCGAACACATGGACCGTCTACAGGTCACACGGCGCGTAGGCGACAATCGCGTCCTGAGATAACTGGGACCGATTCTGTACGTTCCGGCCCTGAGGGATACACTGACGGCCGTGATGGAACCCCTGCAATCGCCAGACTCGGCGCCGCACGGTCGGCTAGTTGTGAATCTGGGCTCGAACACCCACGCTGTGTCGGCATTGTCGTCCACGCTGCGGACATTGCACGCGGCTGTCCGGGAGGCGGTGGGCAAGACCGCCAGCGGTCAGGAGTTTTTGGATTCCCGGCCCGCGCCGATTCTCACAACCGAAATTACGTCCGAAGCCGGACGAATGCAACTGTCGCTGTTTTTCGACCGACCCGAAGGAGAAGAAAGTGAAGCGGCCTCACAGGCTGCATTTTGCTCATTCATGGCAGAAGTTGTCGCAGCGGTAACTGCGAACCCGCAACCAACCCTTTGGGAAGCGAACACGCGTGTACGGCCAAAGCCGGAGAATCAGCGACTAAAGCTGTTCCTGGACGACGTATTCAGACTACGGGACGTCGAAATTCTGGGGTGTGGCCGCCGCGTACGGATATCTGCCTCAGGCATCGACATCGCCCCGCAATAGTCACCCCAGGCCCATTTCATGCAGGGCGTCGTCCGAGATGCCAAAGTGGTGGGCGACTTCGTGGATGACGGTTAATTGCACCTGTTCGACAATCTCTTCGGCATCGTTGCAGAATTCTTCGATCGGCCGTTGGAATATCGTTATCTTGTCGGGCATCACGAATCCGTAACCTTCCCGGTCGATCTGCGGAATCCCTTCGTACAGCCCAAACAGCGTTTCATGCGGCGCCAGGTTGTTGATTAACCTCTGGTCCCTGGAGGGGCGACCCTCGACGACCACGTCGACGTTGTCGAGCCGCTTTAGAAACCGGTCAGGCAAACTCTCAACCGCCTGCCTGACAAGTTCTTCGAAATCAAGGCGCTTCATTGGCATCCGTAATTGCCTGCCGCCGCAAAATGGCGCCAGGGGGTTGGCCGATATAGCACGCGTTGCGGCTATTCAGGATCGGTTGATCCTATCCGCCCACGGACGCGCGAATCCGCTTCAGCGCCACCACGTTTGGCCGGTCGGGTCCGCTTTTGTCGGTGCCGGGCACCTCGAGATAGAAGGGCACGTCCTGAAACGCGGGGTGCCTCATAACGTTGGCAAACCCCGCTTCGCCGATCAACCCGTCCCCGATATTGTCGTGGCGGTCGACCGACGAGCCAAGTTCGCGCATCGAGTCGTTGGCGTGAACTGACCGCAACAAGTCGAGGCCTATATCGCGGTCGAATTCGTCCATAGTCGCATCTAAGCCATCCTTGTCGGATATGTTGTATCCCGCCGCCCACACGTGTTGCGTGTCGAGGCACACAGCTACGCGCGGGTTGTCGACTGCTTTGATGAGCTTACCGAGTTCGTCGAATGTGGAACCCACGTGGTCTCCGGAGCCAGCGCTCGTTTCCAGCATGAGCAGCGACTCGCCGGGGGATGCTTCGAGCACCCTTTGCACGTTGGTGACGAACTGATCGAATATCGCATCGTATCCCCTGCCCTTGTGACTCGCCGGGTGGAATACGAGGCCCAACGCGCCCAATTGCTCCGCGGCTTGCATGTGATTGGTGAGGGACTCGACGCTTCGCTCGGCCAACGCCGGGTCGGGAGAGCCGATCGCCACCAGGTAACTGGCGTGCAGCACGGTGGGGCCCATTGAGGCCTCGGCGGCGGCGGCCCGGAATTTTAACGCATTCTCCTCGGCGATTGGCTTGAACCTCCAGGTGCGGGGAGATGACGCGAAGATCTGCATGCACTCCGCATCGATGTCCAAAGCCCTCTTGACGGACTTTTCGACACCGCCAGCCGCTGATACATGTGCGCCAATCAGCATGTTCTTACTCCGAGAAATCTACCAGCCCGATTCGATCCCGCCATCGTCCGTTCCAAATCCGCCGCGGCGAACGGAGCGGGAAACGGGCCGGTCATCATAAAAGTGAATAGAAATGCGTGCGCGGCGGACTGGTGCGCTACGCAACTTCGGCTGAACGGCGCCTGAACCTGTCCGGCAGCAGGCCGCCCAGTCCTCCAGCCGCATCCCAGGCGACCAGCACTTGCGCGGCTATGAAGATGGAACTGTAAGTTCCGACTATTACTCCCGCCAGCAGCACAATCAGGAAGTCGCGCAATGATACGCCGCCGAATAACAGCATGGCGAGGATCACCGTCATCGTCGTAGCACTCGTTGCCAGGGACCGCGTAAAGGTCTCGTTGATCGACAAGTTGACGGTCGACCTGAATTGACGGCCCGGGGCTGTCCGCACATTCTCCCTGATCCGGTCAAATATGACGATGGTGTCGTTGACGCTGTAGCCGATCACCGTGAGGATGCCGACGATGAAGATGGCATTGACCTCTGCGTTAATCGTGATGCCGAGGACGGCAAAGAGGCCGAATACAAGAAGCACGTCGTGCATCAGGGCAATGACCGCCGCGATTGCGTAACGGTACGAATATGGCACCGACCTGAACGCATAGATGATGTAGAGCATCACGAACAGCGCCGCGACCACCACCGCAGC
>JAKZUY010000169.1:0-12306 GCA_047516345.1 Dehalococcoidia bacterium
GCCCTCGCGGCGGCCCAGAATTCGGGTTCATTACCCCCTTCCGGTGACGCCGAGGTCAAGATCGAAATACCTCAGCAAGCCGAGCACGGCGACTTTAGCACCAGCCTGCCGTTGAGACTCGCGCGCGCCACACGAATGGCCCCCCTTGCCATCGGTCAGGCCATCGTAGGCGCCTTGCCGGCAAACGACCTCGTCAGTCGGGCATGGGTCGCCCCTCCGGGGTTTGTCAACCTCGAACTCTCCCGGGACTTTCTCCGCCGGCAGGTGACCGAAATAAGATCGGCCGGCGAAACTTACGGCGCAGGAAACACAGGCGACGGCGCACGTGTTCAGGTCGAGTTCGTCAGCGTTAACCCAACCGGCCCTCTCCACGTTGGCCACACGCGGGGCGCAGTCATCGGCAGCGGCCTCGCCAACGTACTGGAGGCGGCCGGCTACGAGGTACAGCGGGAGTACTACGTCAACGACGCCGGCAACCAATTGCGCGTGTTCAACGAAACGCTCTACGCACGAATCATGCAGGCGGCGGGCAAGGACGAACCGCTGCCCGATCCCGCCTACCCTGGCGAATACCTGGTTGACCTGGCCAGGCAGTTGTACGAAGAGCACGGCGACGCGCTCGTGTCGAAGCCAAAAGAAACGGTGATCGCGGAAATGGCGCCCTCTGCCCTCGATGCCACTCTGGAGCTCATCAGAAAAGACCTCAAGGACCTCGGAGTCCATTACGACCGATGGTTCAGCGAAAAGTCGCTAATTGACGACGGCCAGTTCGACCGGGCCATGTCATTCATGGAGGAACGGGGCTACCTGGCTGAACGCGACGGCGCAACGTGGTTCCTCTCGACCAAACTCGGTGAAGACAAGGACAACGTCGTCGTTCGCAGCGGCGGCGGCGGCCCAACCTACCTCGGCACCGATTTCGCCTACCACTACAACAAGTACCTCGTCAGGGGCTTCGACCGCGTTATTAACGTCTGGGGCGCCGACCATCACGGCCACGTCGGCCGCATGAAAGCGGTCGTCAAGGCGTTGGGCAGGGACCCGGAAGACCTGATCATCATCATCAACCAGATCGTCAGCTTCAAGGATGGCGGCCAGTCTGTCCGCTTCAGCAAGCGGAAGGGCGTCATCGTCACTGTCAGGGAACTGCTCGAAGAGGTCGGCGCTGACGCATGCCGCTACATCTTCCTTAGCAGGTCGCCCGACTCCCAGATGGAGTTCGACCTCGAATTAGCCCGGCGGCAGTCGTCCGAAAACCCCGTCTTCTACGTGCAGTACGCCCACGCGCGCATCCGGTCTATTCAGCGTGAAGCGGAAACCAGGGGCCTGGAATACTCAGACGGGGACGTTGCCTGCCTGAATCACCCGAGCGAGATGGAGCTTGTCAAGAACCTCATTCGCCTGCCGGACATCATCGACCACGCCGCGGCGCGCCTGGAACCTCACCACCTGCCGCACTACGCCTACGACGTCGCTCGTTCCCTGCAACGCTTCTACGAAGAATGCCGGGTCGTGTCCAACGATCCGTCCGAACTCGAACTGTCGAAAGCGAGGCTCCTGCTCGTGGACGCCGCACGCGTAGTTCTTGCCCGAACCCTCGGAATAATGGGGATGACCGCGCCGGACCGTATGTGAACCGCGACGATGCGGGCGCGTCCGATCGCGAACGCCCGGCCATCCCTGCGTCAGCCTTGCAGCCCGGCCTCTTTGTAACGTCCAAGACGGTCAACGTACGATTTCGCCGCGCCGCGCATTAACTCAAGATGGCGGTTTCTGACCGGACCCAACACCCTGCCCGGCATACCCCTCACCAGCGATCCGGCGGGAATCACCACGCGCTCCGGCAGCACCGCGCCGGCAGCGACCAGCGACCCTTCCCCCACCTCGACTCCGTCGTTCATCACCGCGCCATTTCCGATCAGCGCACCGTCCCCGATGTATTTCGCATGGCACACCACACCGTGCCCGATCGTCACGTCGTCCCCGATCGACGCGTCGGCGTCGGCGTGGATCACAGTGTTGTCCTGCACGTTCGACCGCGCCCCGATAACGATCTTGCCGCTGTCAGCACGAATGACGACCCCGGGCCAGATCGACGACTGCGGCCCCACCTCGACGTCTCCGATGAGGTAGGCCGCCTCGCTCACAAACGCAGACTCGGCTATACGCGGCGATTTTCCGTCCAGGCTTCTAACAGTCACGACAATGACCTGCTAGGGAAGCCGTGGGAAAGACAGGTCGCACTCATATGTAGTCGGGACGCCTACCGACGTGAACTTGAACACCTGATCAGCCTTGACGGTCGACTGGTCAGGCTCCCCAAGGAAAATCTGCAGGTCGGCTTCGACGTCCTCGGGATTTAGTGGCCCAATGATGATGTTGCGGTATGTCCCCGCCCCGGTCGAGATCGACGGCGACTTGGCTCCCCCGATCCGGGCGAACATCGGGACGCCGGCCGGACCTGGCTCCCCGTCGACCTCGAATTCACCGTGAAAGATATACGGGAACGATGGAGGGCCGCCGGGCGGCAGCGAACTGCCACGTTGAGTCTGGCCGCCCGCCGCGTCGGAGCCGCAAACCTCCGACGGGTGTTGCGCTTCGCTGCCACCGCCGCATGCAACCGCAAGGGCAAGGACTATCGCCGCCGCGAATATCGCAGGCGCCGCCGGAGTCCGAAATATCGACCTGTTCAAATCATCAAATACCAGGGTGGCTGAAGCGCCAGTCCGTCGCCTGCTCGTACGCGTAGGCGATCCGAAGAATTGTATCGTCGCCGAATTGCGGACCCAACACCTGCAAGCCGACCGGCATGTTTCCCGAAAAGCCGGCAGGAACGGAAATCCCCGGTAAGCCGGCGATGTTGGCAGGCACGGTGCACACGTCACTAAGGTACATCGACAGCGGATCATCGACACGCGAACCCATGGGAAACGCAACGGTAGGCGACGTAGGGGTTAGCAATGCGTCGAAATGATTGAACGCCTCTCGGAACTCGCGGAGGATCAACGTGCGAACCTGCTGCGCCTTCTTATAGTAAGCGTCGTAATAGCCCGCTGAAAGCGCATACGCCCCCAGCAAAATTCGGCGTTTCACCTCAGCGCCGAATCCCCGTCCCCTCGTTCGGTCCATCACTTCACGCGAATTGCTCGCGTCGCTCTCCGAATACCCATACTTGAACCCATCGTAACGGGCCAGGTTCGCCGAGGCCTCGGACGGCGCGATTATGTAGTACACGGCCAGAGCGTATTCGGTGAGCGGTAACGACGTCTCCTCTACGTGGGCGCCCAACGATTCGAGCTCACTCGCCGCCGATTCGAACGCGCTCCGCACCCCAGGTTCGATCCCGTCTACCAGATACTCCCGCGGCAACCCCAACCGCAAGCCGTTCACACCGCGTTCAAGGTCTTTGGCGTACCCATCGACCGGACTCTTCACCGAAGTTGAATCGCGCACGTCGGGCCGGGCGATCACGTCAAGAACGTTGGCGCAGTCGCGCACCTCTCTCGCAATCGGGCCGATCTGATCCAGGGAACTCGCAAACGCTATCAACCCATACCGGCTGACGAGGCCGTACGTGGGCTTCATTCCGACGACGCCGCACAGCGCCGCAGGCTGCCGTATGCTCCCGCCGGTGTCCGATCCGAGAGCCACAAAACACTCCGAAGCAGCCACCGCAGCAGCCGCGCCGCCGCTGCTTCCACCGGGCACCCGGCCTGTATCCCAGGGGTTGTGCACGGGAGAGTACGCCGAGTTCTCATTCGACGAACCCATGGCGAACTCGTCGAGGTTGCCCTTACCCACGATCACAGCGCCCGCCTCTTGCAACAGTTCCACCACGGTGGCGTCGTATGGCGGGACATAGCCTTCGAGCATGCGCGAACCCGCAGTCGTGGGCACACCGGCCGTCGATATATTGTCCTTGATCAACACGGGGATGCCTGTCAACGGTCCAGGTCCGGCCCCAATCCCCCGGAGCCGTACGTCGGCCTCGCGGGCCTGATTCAGCGCCAGTTCAGGCGTGACCCTCAGAAACGAGTGAAGTTCCGGGTCGATCTCGTCGATCCGGTTGAGGATCAACTGCGTCAACTCGACGGCTGAAATCTCGCGCCTGGCCAGCAACTCCCGCGCCCTGTGAGCCGACATAAAAATGGGAGAGATCCTCGTCTCGCCGCGCATCGCCACGGTAGCCGCCCCTACTCCAGCACCGGCTTCACACGAAGAAACTCGCCATCGTGGTCGGGCGCATTGGCCACAGTCTCATCGCGCGACATGGACCCGCCCCGCTGATCGCGGCGGGAAACGGAGTGAATGTTGGCCCAATGGCCCGTCTGCTCCACGCCATCAGTCGGAACCTCGGCAAGGGACCGGAATCGCTCCAGAATATCGGCAAGCTTGGCCCGCATGTCATCCACTTCCGCGTCCGAAAGTTCGAGACGGGCGAGAGACGCTATGTGCCGGACGTCAGCCGCGGACAGGGCTTCCAAATGGGTTTCCAAAAAGTACGACGGTCCAGATAAACCAAAAAGACTGATCAAACGGCCCGGCGGCGACCAATTCGTCAAAAAATGCGTCTCGTTGGCGCGCCGATACCCGACCTCCAGTATATGGCCCGCGGCCGGGTCCGGCCAGATTGACACGGCAATTCCGGGGTCCTTAAAATCGACCCAGGCCGCCTCGGCCCACTAAACTACTTGGGCCGCCAAGTCATTTCTGAGGCGCACGGCCATCTTCCACACGTTCCCGCCAACTCCACCCAATCGCGAACGAGCCCGTAACGTTCGGGCGCGTTTGACACCCCAAATTTCAGGCCCGCCCGAACATAGCAACCCCCATACACTTTCCGTTTCTGCTGCACATGCACGTGGGCATGGAATTGGAAACGCGCGCCCGCGGGCGCTGGCCACTTGCGGAAATACCCGCCGCCAGGTGGCAAAACCCGAATCGCGACAGTCCCGACGACGGCCGCGGCCATGACGAAATACATCTTCGTGACCGGTGGAGTCGTCAGCGGACTTGGCAAGGGCATCATCGTCGCATCCATCGGCCGGATGCTCAAAAGCAGGAACATCAGCGTCTCACTGCTCAAATTAGACCCATATTTGAACGTCGACCCCGGCACCATGTCCCCGTATCAACACGGCGAAGTATTCGTCACGGCGGACGGCGGTGAAACGGACCTCGACCTGGGCCACTACGAACGATTCGTCGACGTCAACCTCACCAATCTCTCGAACGTCACCGCGGGCCAGATCTACCGTGAAGTCATCTACAACGAGCGCAAAGGCGCCTACCTCGGCGGAACCGTTCAGACCGTCCCCCACGTGACCAACCTAATCAAGCAGCGCATGGGCCTGCTGGCCGACC
This sequence comes from Dehalococcoidia bacterium, assembly GCA_047516345.1. Classification (GTDB taxonomy): domain Bacteria; phylum Chloroflexota; class Dehalococcoidia; order Lucifugimonadales; family Lucifugimonadaceae. The sequence goes on from JAKZUY010000169.1 coordinate 5,365, forward strand.
GGACCAAAACCGAGGTCGTCGTCGTCGAGGTCGGCGGCACCGTTGGCGACATCGAAGGCCAGCCGTTCCTTGAGGCTATCCGCCAAATGAGAAACGAGGTCGGCAGGTCGAACACCTGCTACGTCCACGTAACCCTGCTGCCGTACCTGGGCGCAACCGGCGAACTCAAGACCAAGCCAACACAACACAGTGTCCAGACGTTGCGCAGCATGGGAATACAGCCCGATGTCATCGTCTGCAGGGCCGACTACCCCGTAGATGCTCCGGTCCGCGAAAAAATCTCACTCCACTGCGATGTCCCAGTCAGAAACGTGATCGGACTGCCCACCCTCGATACGGTGTATGAGTCGCCCCTTGTGCTCGAATCGGAAGGACTGGGCCGCATCCTTGAGGAGTCCATCGACCTACCGTCGATCGAGCCCAACATGAAACTGTGGCGGAACGTCGTCGCTCTCGCCCACGAGCCGGGGCCGGAACTTGAAATAGCCGTCGTCGGCAAATACGTCGACCTGCACGACTCCTACATCTCCGTGCGCGAGGCCCTCTACCACGCTGGCCTGCATCACCGGCGAGACATCGCCGTCAAGTGGATACCGGCCGAACAGGTGGAAGACGAAGGCCCTGACAAGCTCCTGTCGTCCACAACCGGGATAATCGTGCCGGGCGGATTCGGCCATCGGGGCGTGGAAGGCATGATCGAAACAGCCCGATACGCCCGCAGGAACCAGGTGCCGTACCTCGGGTTGTGTCTCGGTATGCAGGTCATGGTGATCGAATACGCCCGCAACGAACTCGGCCTCGCCGGCGCAAACTCGCAGGAGTTCGACCCCCAAACGCCGGACCCTGTGATCGCCTACCTGCCCGGACAGGAAGAGTTGCTCGCCACCGGCGGCACTATGCGGCTGGGTGAATACCCGTGCGGGCTGGTTGAAGGATCGCGGGCGCAGCGCGCCTACGGCAAGGATCTTGTAGTCGAGCGCCACCGCCATCGTTACGAATACAACAACGACTATCGAAACCGGCTTGAAGCGGCGGGGCTATCCGCCAGCGGAGTAGCGCCCGACGGCTCGCTCGTGGAGATCGCAGAGGTCTCCGGCCATCCATTCATGCTGGGCTCGCAGTTCCACCCTGAATTCGTCTCGCGTCCCGACAGGCCGCACCCGCTATTCAGGGATTTCATAGGCGCCGCCACAGAGGTGCTAAGGGAAGGCGGACAACACTCCTTTAACGTGAAGGATGAAGCCAAAGAAGTCGCCGCGACGCAGATGTAGCAGCAAAATCCCCCTGCTGATATACTTAACGAGTTGCAGCGTCCGCTGCGGCGCAGGGGACAGGCGCCAGGCCATCGCAGTCCAGCCGACTGCCCCCGCTTCCCGACTCTCTTTATTCCCGACGGAGACAGACGTATCTCCGACAGACGCGGAACGCCCATGAACTGTTGAGGCCCGCCGGTCACCCCGGTTTCGCCGAAACGGGTCAACACAAAAACCTGGACCCTTTCCAGACTAGCAACCCAAACACGCATCAAGGTCGCTGATCCCCAAAGGCCGGCAATCCCCGCCAAACCCTCCGGATATGCACGCGCTGGTCCCGAACCCAGGCAGCCGCGGGGCGACACCCAGGCTATTTGATCGGCAAGAACCGGCGCACCAAAGACAATCCCGGAATCGAATTGCAACTCAGATGAGAACCACTCTCTGGCATAACTGCCTTCCAGCCCACATCAGGGACCCAAGGTAACTTCAGGAGGAACCCCAACTGGATACGCCCACCCGCACCCACGCACGCCCGACAGGCAGAAGACGGACCGGACCGCGAAGAAGGCCCGGCGCTCCTAAAGGCAATCGCCTGAACGGACAGGAGGAGCTCCCAACCGACGCAGAACTTGCGGAGGCCAACGGACAGTCCGAGTTGGGGCAGCTCGGCACAAAGACGATGGACGAGCTCCGTACCATCGCTCTTGAAGCCAATTTCAAAAACGGCATCCCCGCAAGGCGCTCAGACCTCGTAATGGAGTTGCTCGCAAGTCTGGCGTCGAAGAGCGACCAACTACTCGGCGCGGGCGTGCTCGACGTCCTGAACGACGGGTACGGTTTCCTCCGCACGCCCGGCCGTACAAACGGCCATGAAGACATCTACGTTTCCCAGTCCCAGGTCAACAGATTCGGCCTTCGGCAGGGCGACATGGTCGCCGGGCAAGTAAGGGCGCCAAAGGAAAACGAACGCTACTACAACCTCATGCGAGTCGAGGTCGTTAACGGATACGATCCATTGGCGGCGCGCAAGCGTGTCCGGTTTGACCGCCTCACGTCCATATACCCCAACAACCAACTCACTCTGGCTACCACGGCAAAGCAACTCTCCACCAGGCTCATCGACATCATCGCGCCCATTGGCCGCGGCCAGCGCGCCCTGATCGTCGCCCCGCCAAAGGCAGGGAAGACCGTCCTGCTCAAGCAAATTGCCGCCGGAATCACGGCAAACCACCCTGACGCCCACCTGCTCGTCGCACTCATCGGTGAACGGCCCGAAGAGGTCACAGACATGCGCAGGTCGGTCAAGGGAGAGGTCTTCAGCTCCACGTTCGACGAGCCGGTCGAAGACCATACAGCCACCGCCGAAGTGGCCCTTGAGCGCGCCAAGCGGATTGTCGAAAGCGGCGAGCACGCCGTGCTCCTCCTCGACAGCCTCACCAGGCTCGCCCGCGCATACAACCTTGCAGCCCCCAGCAGCGGCAAGACGCTGTCAGGTGGAATGGACCCGGTTGCCCTCTATCCTCCGAAGCACTTCTTCGGAGGCGCGCGAAACTGCGAGGAAGGCGGAAGCCTCACAATCGTCGCCACCTGTCTAGTCGACACCGGCAGCCGATTGGACGACCTCATCTACGAGGAATTCAAGGGCACCGGCAACATGGAGCTGCACCTCGACCGCAAACTCGCGGACCGGCGCATATACCCCGCCTTCAACATAGAACTGAGCGGCACGCGCCACGAGGAGCTTCTGCTTCCCGAGCCGATCCTCCGGCAAGTCTGGCTACTGCGGCGAATGGTATCGATCATCTCAACCGACTCCTCAAACCCCACCGAGGCAGCCGAGCGAATTCTCGAACGCATGGTAAAGACCCAGACCAACGAGGAATTCCTCGCCTCCATCACCAAACCCGAAAAATTCTGACCCACCATTCCCGCGTCGCGTCCCATCCACGCCAAATCGCCGCGCGGCGCGGCAAGGCCATTCCGTAACGGCATCCCCTAAGCACCACGGCCGCGCGATCACGATGCGCACACCCCGGCGGGTGCCCGCGAGGCCCGCGCCTACTAGTGGTTGTGAAGATTCCCCTCTTTCGTCTTCCCCGGCCCTGATCGGGGAACCACGGTGGCGCGGGGCAACGCCAACACGCGCCGACCCGCAATGTCATCCAGCGACCCCGTCCCCTAACACCGTGGGTGGGCGATCCCTCGTCTGCCACCTAAAAGTAGGTCCTGACGGCCACGCCCATACTACAAAGCCCGGTGCCCCATACCTCGTTCCGTCACGCCGTCCGGGCGCGCGTAACGCGCCTTCGTGCGCTTGCGGGCACTCCCTCTTTCTTTCTTTTCTTCTTCCCTGACACCGATCGGGGAACCACGGGGGCGCGGGGCAACGGGCACACTCCATCCCCAACACCCGCCGTTGTTCCCCTTCGCACGCCGGCCAGGCCAGGCTCGCGGCGATTCCCCAACACCGTTCCCGTGTACCCCACGTAGGGATAACGCGCGTACAACATGATTCCGGTTACTACGGTCCCGCACTTAAAATCGTGTTGGGTAATCTCTTATGGTCGCTCCCGGGGAGGCGCAGACGCACCTGGGGACGTCAGGTGATCCGGCGCGCCATGCCCCAGTCCACGGGGCGTCCGCAAGAGACACCCCTACATTTGGTTGCCCTGTGCGAGGTTTGAGGCCATCCGCCACGAGCAATATCACCCGACACCCACACCTCACGTACCCCTCGTAGAGTCAACATTGTTGTATCTGTAACAAAACTGACCAGTTGACGGCGCGTATTTACGTTGACACGGTTCGGCCTGCCTCCATATATTCAGCGATGTCCTTGGGGACGAAGTCCCGAAAGCAAAACAGATTGGCCTTAATCGGCGGTTTCGGCGGAACAGACCGCAATCGCCACTAAATCAGGTTGACACTGTCAGCGCCGCGATGTAAAAACCGCTATGGTTCGTCCCACCGGACGGGGATGTGCGCGCGCCGGTTAGCGCCGTCCAGACCGGATTAAAGGGCTTAGTAAACTTGAATCGGCAGTCGGGCCGCAGGCCTGACAAAACAAATTGGGCAAAACGCAGGAACATACTGCAAGGATCCTGCAGCAGGCCGCCAAGGCGGTGATGGACACTCGCCAATGGTTGGTCACGCAAGGGGGACTAACGCTGTGAAGCATTCAGCGAAATTATTTACCGCTCTGGCAGCGCTCGCGCTGTTCGCTGTGGTTATGGTAGGCATCCAGGACAGGGGCGCAGACGCTCAGTCCGCTGATGGGACGACAGGACGGGTCTACCTGACCAACCTGAATTCGTGTCTCACGACACAGCCCAACCCGCCAAGCAGTTTGGACTGTGGCGATGACGGTCGCGTATTTGTCGGTTCAGGGACTCCCCTTTTCACCACAGTGATCGAAAAGGACAGCGAAGCGCCGCACGCCACGCTGAACACGATCGCCGAGGATTCGGACGTCTTGACCGTCACGGTGATGGACAGCGACGAGAATCTCTCTCAACCCGGTTTTGTTGACCAGTTGGTTAACACCGCCGCTGGCGAGTTCACGGTGGTACGTGCCCCGATGGGCATGACTCCCATAACCAGCAGCCCGGGTGACATCGAGTTAGAGGATGCCAACGGGGATAAGTCGGGCGAAGCAGTTGTCACCGTGGTCGGTGTCGACTTCATTGGTTTGGCAGGGGCGATACCAGGCGGTGCTGAAGAAAGCATCACCGTCAGATGGCAATACAGCGACGTCGACACCTTGGACGTCGATGCTTACAGCCTCACCGACACTGACCGTGACAGGGTTTCCTTAAAACTGAAAGAGACCGGCGCGTCCACCGGAGTGTTCGAAGGCGAAATTAAACTCATCGCCAACGTGGTCATTGGTGGCGACGACTCACCCGGCTCTCCCGGAGATGCGTCGGCAAACCCGCCCTCCCAGGCCCATTTGAAGGTCAACTCCACCAGCCGGGTGACGGTCAAGTACAGCGACGCGCTGGACTCGAGCGGCAATGTTGACAAGACCACTGCCACAGATATCGCGCAGGTCGAGACAACTCCTCCTCAGGCGGTCGTGTCCGAGCCCGCCAACGGCCTGAACACCCAGGTGCGGCAGCAGGCGTTCCGCGGCAACGTTACCGACAACCGCTCCGGTATCGACGTGAGTTCGATCATGTTGTTCATTGACCAGGGCGACGACCCCGACAACAACACCCAGGTAGTTACTGGAGGCGTTGGAGACGGTGGTTACTCAATCGCCGGGACGGCCGTCGCTTACTCCCCCGCCCTCGCAGATAACCCTGGAGACGGTGAACCTTCGTTGGCGTGGTCTGTCGCCGAGCCCGGCAACTTGCCGACAGCCGTGACCGCGGTCCAACCCGATCACAAAGTCGACTTCATTGTGGTTGCGCAGGACCTGGCAGGGAACATCGGTTTCTCTGACGCAGACACCACCACGTCAGGTGTAGGCGTAGTCGTGGACAACGCCGGCACCACAGATACAGATGAAGCCACAAACGAACCGCACGTAATTACGATCGACCAGCAGCGCCCGAAGTTGACTTCTGCTGAGACCGGTGTTGCACCGGACGGCGACGACGACGGCACAGAGCCTGACCTGAACAACAGTCGGTCGATCGCCATCCACTTTGACGACAACGTAGAAGGTGTTGAACCCAGCGACATCCAGATCACACTGGAAGACGACACGTCCCTGATTCCAGTCGGCGTACTGGTTGATGGTAGTACCGTCTACGCAGAACTCGACGCTGACATACCGACCGACGACAAGCCGACGGTAAGGCTGCAGGGTGGCGTGTCCGACCCGGCAGGGAACACCACCTCCGCTGGCTCGGTGAAGGCCACAGACCGCTTGGCGCCCAACCTTACGGTGGAATTGTCCGGCGGCTCAGGCGCCGGCACCGGCGCTAACGGCCCGTCCGCACTGACCAAGAACGAGATCATCGTGACCATCTCGTCCGACGAAATCCTGTCAGGGCTTCCGAAGGTCCAGGTTTACGTCAAAGACGGCGATGACGCTGACGACGATCCCGACCTACGCACCAGCCTCTCTGTGATTGCGCAGGGCAACGAAACGTGGACGGCACGGGCAACACGCTCCAGGCTCGGCGCAGACGGCACGATGAGCCTCGTGGTGTCGGGAACTGACATCTCTGGTGAAAACCAAAGGACAGTAGGCAAGGCGGACCCGTCTAAGGCCACGGCCGGTGAGACGAAGTTCATCCTTGATTCGACCAAGCCGGAATTGATGACCGGCAACAGCAGCACCAGTCAGGGCAGGCCGTCCATCCGCATTGAGTTCAATGAGGTTGTAACGGTAACCAGCGCATCGGTCGGTGACACGGTACTGGTCGACGACGACACAAACTTGCTCGCGTCATCGGACAACAAGCTCTTCTTCTACGTCCCCTCTGAGGACCTGGAGCTTGGCTCGTTGACTGTTAAGGCGAGCGCTAGCGACAACGCTGGCAACGCCGTCAAGGACGCTTCTTACACTCTCACGGTTGAGGAGCGGAAGGCATTCGACCTTGGACTGTTCTTCGGCTGGAACGCAGTGTCCGTGCCGTCGAACCCGGTCGACCCTGACATTAACGCAGTGTTCACGAACGATTCCTTGGCCCAGGTCGTGGCGTACGACGCCACTGACGCTGAGAGCCCGTGGCGG
>JAKZUY010000170.1:0-5434 GCA_047516345.1 Dehalococcoidia bacterium
GACGCTTCCGACGGTCAGGTCAGGACCAAAGAGTCTCTGAACTACGAGGCCGAGAGCATGTACATCGTTGCGTTTAGTGCGTCCGACCCCGGCGGCAGCGGCAACAGTACGGGCATCAAACTGACCATTAAAATCAGGGACGTCAGTACGGAGCATCCCGGCAAGCCTGAAAAGCCATCGGTGTCCCCGAAACCCGGCAACGGTCATGAGGCGTTGGCCGTCACGTGGGCCGCGCCTGAAAACTCGGGCCCGCCGATCACGAGCTACGTCGTGCAGTATCGGGTCGAGGGCTTGGACACAGAATGGAACCAGGTGACAATTGACGGAAACGGCGTTGAGACTACGATCTCCGGGCTCGCAGCCGACACCAAGTACGAGGCGCAGGTGCGCGCAGTTAACGACGAGGGCGAAGGGGAGTGGTCGGGATCAGGGCAGGGCAGTACGTTCGCCTCCATGCCTGTAAACACTCCGCCTGAATTCGACGTCAACGCTACCTCAACACTGTCGGTTTCTGAGAACGCGCAGCCCGGCACAGCAATCGGAGGCCCGTTTACTGCGTCGGATTCAGACCGGCAGGACGATCTCACCTACTCGCTTGCGGGCGACGATTCCGGCCTGTTTTCCGTCGACGATCTGAGCGGCCAGATCAGTGTTGGACCAGGGACCGCGCTCGACCATGAGTCTCCGGCAGACTCCGATCGCGACAACGTTTACGATTTGACGGTGCGAGTCACGGACGGCAAGGACGAGCAAGGAGACCCCGACAACTCCGTCGACGACGAGATCGGCGTTACCGTCAGGGTTACCGACGTTAACGAGCCGCCGGAGATTGTCTCTTCGGTCACTGAACTGGAGACCGACGAGAACATCGCCACATCTTTGGCGCCACTCGCGGCTACCGACCCAGAGGGACACACCGTGAGCTGGTCACTCGATCCGGCGAGCCCCGACGGCGGCAACTTCAGTCTTTCCGTAACCGGAACACTTGCATTCAAGACGGCCCCCAACTACGAGTCCCCGACTGACGTGGACCGTTCCAACGACTACGACATTATCGTCGTCGCAACGGACGACGGCCAGCCGCCCACGTCGTCCCGTGTGTCCCTGATGATCCGGGTGGTGAACATCGACGAGGACGGGGTAGTGTCGTTGTCCACTCTGGGGCCGCAAATGGGGGTTGCCATAACGGCCGAACTTGTGGACCCGGACGGCGGGGTGACCGGGGCCAGTTGGCAGTGGCTCAGCTTGTCAGACAGTCAGGAGCAGGCGATCGCAGGGGCGACTGATTCGAGCTACACGCCTATCATCGCGGACGACGGGTCGCGTCTCCAGGCGACGGTCAGCTACGCCGATGCCCACGGGGCAGGCAAGTACGCCGTCGGACCGGCATCCCATCCGGTGGGAGACGATTCCAACTCGCCTCCCGTATTCGCCGTGGGCGCCATCGTCGCCAGGCAAGTGGCGGAGAACACTCCGGCAGACGCCAACATCGGTGACCCTGTCATGGCTACTGATCCCGATAACGACGTTCTCACCTATTCCCTGTCGGGCGCTGGCTCCGATCTGTTTGACATTGTCGATTCGAGCGGTCAGATAAAGACCAGCAGCCCGCTCGACCATGAGAGTCAGCCGGAGTTTCGAATGACGGTTACCGCAACGGATCCGGGAGGTCTGGCGGTCAGCGCTGAGATAACCATCACGGTAACCGACATCGACACCGAAGCTCCGGGCAAACCGGACGCGCCGTCCGTAGTGCCGAACAGTGACGACCCGATAGAAGCGTTGGACGTTTCGTGGCCCGTTCCATTGAACACTGGGCCGGAGATAACAGGCTACGTTGTGCAGCACCGGGTCGAGGGCTCGGGCGACGGATGGACGCGGGTGGTGATTGATAGAAACAGCGTGGAGACTACGATTTCAGGACTCGTAGCCGAAACCGAGTATGAGGCACAGGTGCACGCAGTCAACGCAGAAGGGACGGGGGTCTGGTCGGAGTCAGGGTTGGGCAGCACATTGGCAACCGTACCCGTCAACACGCCGCCCGAATTCGATGAAGGCCCCAATGCGAAGCGGTCGGTCGAGGAGAACACTCCGGCAGACACCATGATCGGTGACCCGGTCACAGCCACAGACCCCAATAACGACGAACTTGCCTACTCGCTTGCGGGCCCTGATTCCGGCCTGTTCTACGTCAACCCGTTGAGCGGTCAGATCAGTATCCGCGCGGGAACCGCGCTCGACCATGAATCTCCGGCAGACTCCGGCAGCGACAACTTTTACGAATTGACGGTGCAGGTCACCGACGGCAAGGACGGGGAAGGAATTCCCGACAACCTGATTGACGACGAGATCGGCGTGACCGTCACTGTCGCAGACGTTAACGAGCCGCCGGAATTTACCTCTTCGGCAGTTGAACTTGAGATCGAAGAGAACTCTTCTGCTAACACGAATGTCGGCAATCCGATCATAGCCACCGACCCCGAATCAACCGAGTTGACCTACTCACTGACCGGAGCTGACGCAGATTCGTTCGACGTCGACGCTGCGACCGGTCAGATCAGGACCCTGGAGCCGCTGGACTACGAGGACCAGAACGCATTTGCGTTGATCATGATCGCCACAGACGAGGGCGACCTGATGGCTGGCATAGCCGTGAACATCCACGTCACTAACGTAAACGAAGCCCCCGTTGGGGCAACGGCGATCGAGAACCGGACCGTGGTTGAGTCTGACGGTGTGGATCAGTTCGACGTGTCGGTCTACTTCAGCGATCCAGACGGTGATGAGTTGATCTACTCGGCAACGTCTTCCGATTCCGAGGTCGCCCGAGTCGGGTTCATAGGCGCCACCCTGGCCGTCACTCCTGCCGAAATCGGTACTATTACGGTGGAGGTTACTGCGACCGATCCTGCCGGATTGAACTTCGATCAGAGCTTTACTGTTCAAGTCGTGGCTGATCAGGGGGGTTCCGGGGGTTCCATTCCGTTCATACCGTTGCCGCCGCAGGAGTCCGGCGGCTCATCCGACACGGGAAATGATCAGGCTAATCTGCTTGCCGAAGGCGATGCAAGTGTCGTGCCTTCCGCCGTTTCACTCTTGCCGGGCCAGACGGCGGACCTGCTGGCGGTGGCGTTCAACATGGCTGGCGACGAGCTGGATGCGGGCGTGGCGGGGGTGGCCTGTACCTGGTCGAGCGACGGAGGGGGCTCGTTCGCTCCCAACGATACGACAGCCGCCTGTTCGACGACGTTTACTCCGCCTGCCGCAGGGAGCGGAACGATCACCGTCTGGGTGACACAGGGAAACGTCGGAGCCTCCGGGACCGGCACCTTCGTAGTTATTCCGCCGCTGGATACGATGCCCGGCGTCGAAGAAGAGGAGGTTCCCGACATACCGTTCCCCGCCAGCGTTGCGGGTTCGATCGTGTCCCAGCCCGACGGTGTTTTGATCACCTCGCCGAACGGGCTCACGATGGAGATCCCGGCGGGTGCGATAGACGACTACTACCTCGGAGCGTACATCGAGGATTTGGCGTCTTCGGAGATCGATGTGCCTGAAGGCTCCGATTTCATCGTCGGCAGCCACGCCGGCAACTTCGTGTTCACGGACGTGGCCGGCAACCCGATACCGGGCTTCCGCACGAATTTACCGGTACGCATCTGCCTACCGATCACGCGTGAAGACATCGATACGGCCGCAGGTGGAATCGACGGGATACGCGTGGTGCACCAGACGCCGGACGGTGAGTTCTTCCACCACCCGCCAGACAACGATGAAGCCAATATGGTCACGTGCGCGAACGTCGATCGATTTTCACTCTACTTTGTGGGCCTCGCGGTCGCTCCGCCAACGCCAATGCCTGAACCGACGCCTGCGCCAACCCCAACGCCGGCGCCAACAGCAACACCCGGGCCAACCCCAACTCCAACCCTGGTCCCCTCACCGGTCCCCACCCCGGAGTCGACGCCCGTCCTGTCGGCAACCGCGGACCCCACTCCGGAGGCCACGCCCGTATTGCCGATAACCGGGGACACCACGCCAGGATCGCAAGCGCTTCTACTTATGGCCCTTGCGGCGGCGATAGTACTAACAACCGGCCTGACGCTCCGCCAGCTCTTCCGGCAACATCGGTCAGCATATGGAGCACGAGATAATGAGCATGTCTCACAATGATCTGCCGGATGGCACGCGGTGTAGTGAGACAGTCGGGATCGGGTCGGGTACGCGTTGACCTGTTGAATGCGCGTTGCTAGGCTGAACTACACGGCAGCTGCTCGTCCTCGCAGGCGGGGCACGCGCCGACGGTCGAATGGGGACGTAGCTCAACTGGGAGAGCGCGGCGTTCGCAATGCCGAGGTTGGGGGTTCGAGCCCCCCCGTCTCCACCACCCCACCGGAAACCTTTCGGGCCTCGAACCTCGGATGCCGTCGTCCGCCGAACTATGGCCCTGCGTCGTAGGCGATTGCCCAACGCATTGTTGACCGGATATTAGTCGATATCCCTTATGTCAACCACGGGCATCTCGGGCCTTCCAGCACTTCACGCAGCGCTGAAACACTCGCCTCGATACCCTGCCTGCCCTATGGAATCGATGCGAAGATGAACGGCCTTAATGCTGCGTGCCAGTCCGGTGGCAATCGCTGTTTTCCCCACTGCGGGAAGGCCTCCGAAGATCAATAACATCAGATCGTGGATCCCGGGTCATTTGAAAAGCCAATTCCCTCGTAACAAGGGCCTAAGGGTTGGAGCCACGATGAAATACAAGGGATGCCGGGCCGCGGTGACATGTGGCGAAGAATCGGGAGTCCTCCAGGTGAGGTGCAGGATAGCCGCGACGTGATCATGCCCGAGGCGACCTCCGTCGAGCAATTGAGGAACGAGTTCCGTATCTCAGTGGACGACTATCTGGCGGTGTGCGCCGAGAGAGGCCGCACGCCGGACCGGCCATACTCCGGCAGAATACCGCTCCGGATTTCGTCGAAAGTCCACAGGGAAGCCGCGTACGCTGCGAAGGGGCAGGGAAAGAGTCTCAACTTGTGGGTGGCAGAGGTTGTTGAGAGAGCCGCCTATGGTGAAAATCACGAGTCGACGGCAGCCCGCCGATCGTAAGGTAGCTTGGGTGGGTTGCGTCTCGTTGATTGTTGCTCCGCGTTACGCCCATCCTGGCAGGCCGATGAACGTTGATTGTCACCGTGGAACCGCAGCGCCGCTGCTGCTGTGGGGAGTGTTTGTGAGGTTTCCTCGCTCTGCACTCGATGAGGGGCGGCGAAATTTCATATCATGAGATAACGCCCCTGTAGCTCAGAGGATAGAGCAGCGGTTTCCTAAACCGCGAGTCGCGAGTTCGATTCTCGCCAGGGGCTCCACACCTCCCTTTGCATTCACTCGTCGGAGGGCTGAACCTTTGAGGGGGATGGGCCGCTTATCTTGAGAA
>JAKZUY010000171.1:0-34025 GCA_047516345.1 Dehalococcoidia bacterium
GGCGTGCGCGTGGAGCATGTTTGCGGTGATCCCCGGCTGACGCCGGAGCTGGACAGGCGTCTTGGCAGACGGATCGTTGAGACGGCCCTTGAGGCCCTGCAGACCGATGTAAACCAACCGACTCGTTTCGTCCCGCCCGGTGACGAAGTAGTCCCCGAGGTCCCAGCCCGTGCAGTATGAACGGGCCGGGTTTCCAGTAACCGGTCTGGTATTCGGAGGGCGAACCGAACTGCGGGACGGCATCCTTCAAGTCGATCGCGAAGAACTCGAGTCCCTGGCACTCGAAGACCAGGACATCGAACGGGCGAGCGTCCACCTGGCATCACCAGGTGACCCAGTCCGCATCGTCAACTGGCGGGACATTGTCGAACCGGCGATCAAGGTTGACGGCCCCGGAATTGCTTACCCTGCCGTATTCGGCAGGTCCACCGATCAGGTCGGCGAGGGCCGAACCAACAGGTTGGCCGGCGCCGCGGTTGTTCAGTGCGCCGATCCGTCCGGCCTGACGACCGAGGAGCGTACGTGGCCGCCACTTCGCCCCCCTGGCTCATTTATCGACATGTCCGGGCCCGGCGGCAACAGGCCCTACGGCTCGCTCCATAACGTTTGCGTCGAAATGGAGACCCGAGACGGGCTGACCGGCGATGATTGGCATTCAGCACTCGGCCGGGCCACGCTGAAGATAGCCGACCGCCTTGCCGAGACCACCCTCGACGCGCAACCCGCCGACGTGGAGACGTTCGATACTTCGCCCGCGGCCGGCAAAGACGGCGTGGTGAGTATTTTCAACCTGGCTTCCGACGAGTGGTTCTGCGGCGCGCGATCCGTCCTCGGAACCTCCATCTACGGCCAGACCCGGCTATCGGCGCCGTGGCTCCTCAGTCCCACCGAACTTTTCGACGGCGCTGTTTATCACTCCGGCCACTCAGGCAGCACGTGGGCAATGACCAACAACCCGGTAGTTCTAAAGATGGCGCGGGAGCACGGCGCGAACTGCAACTACATCGGGGTAATCATCCAGCGTACTAACTGGACATTGCAGACCGAAAAGGACCTGATGGCCGACCGCCTCGCCCACTTGGCGAAGAGCCTTGGGGCAAAAGGCGCGGTGTTGACCACGGACATCCGCGGCCAACGTTTTGTCGAAACCATATTGGGCGTACGCGCGTGTGAGCGCGCGGGGATTCCCACTGTCCTCCTCACTCAAGAAGAGGACAATGAAGACGGGACGGCCCCTCCCCTACTGATGTCGGCGCCCGAGGTGGTCTCGGTTGTGAGCACCGGCACGGGCGGCCAGGAAGAACCATTCCCGGCAGTCGACAAGGTGATCGGAGCGTTTGGCAATGGCAGGGAGTGGGAAAAGGGACAGCCCCCGATCCACGGCCAGTACGGTCAGGCCTACTACAACGACCTGTACGGTTTCGGGAATCAGGGGCGCATCGATTACTGATATTTTGCGTAAACTAACCACGTGTATTCATCACCCAGGAGGTATTGACGTGTTATTGATCTAAAGAAGCGCAGGCTTTATGGCCATTCTGGTCGCGGGGCTTGTTGCGTTGGCGATTGCCTGCGGCGGCGGCGATGACACGTCGGTAAGCGCACCAAAGGCGCCAGAAGCCGCCATGCCCGGCGCCCCCGCTATGCCGGCCGCAACCGCTAAGCCGGCCGCTACGGCGATGCCTGCACAAGCCGCAAGACCCGCGGCAACCGCCATGCCGGCAGTTACCGCCATGCCCGGAACGCCCGACGACGGCATGATGGCGCCAAAGGGCGGCGGCACATTGATAGTGGGTATGACCAAGGTCGACCCACCGATATTCCTGCCATCCGAGTCGGCGTTCTCATCCGCCGTGTTCAACGCCGCTTCCGGCGTGTTCGAGAGCCTGGTCAGGTTCACGTACGCAGAGCCTCCTGAATTGGGCGTTGAGAGTTCACAGGGAATCGCAACTGCGTGGCTGTACGACATACCGAGCCAGACCATTACGTTCACCATCCGTGATGGCGTGATGTTTCATGACGGTTGGGGTGAGTTGACCGCAGAGGACGTGGCGTTCAGTTTCAACGACTCCATAGCGGACGACAGCAACTTCGGCCGAGCAGGCGAACTCAAGCGATACATGGATCGGTGGGAAGTCATAGACAAGAACACCGTCGTGCTTCACCTGATGGACGTGATCGACCCCAACTGGTGGCAAGCCCAGGCCCAGACCAGCGGCAACCACGTGCCCCTCGTTAGTAAGAAGTTCTTCGACGAAAACGGTCGGGAAGCCTCGGTCACATCCATGATCGCCACAGGTCCGTTTCAGGTTCGCTCCTGGGTGGGCGGCGAAGAGTTGGTCGCCGACGCGGTCAGGGACCACTGGCGCGGTGGACCGAGAATCGACACGGTTCGCTACGTAGAACTCCCTGAAGAGTCGACGCAGCGTGCGGCATTTGAGACAGGCGAAGTGCACATCATCCGGCCCTCGCTGAAGTTCATTAAGCCGACACTCGAGGCTGTCCCGGGCTCATACACCGTGCAAACAGACCGTGGGACTGGCCAATCGGTCATCTTCAGCGGTAACTACTACGCCCAGGTATGGCCCGACACCGGTGAACAGATCTTCCCCAGAGACGGTTTCAAGCCCGATAAGGATCATCCCTGGGTCGGCGACCCGCGAAATCCCTCGCAGTACGAAGATGCCCGCAAGGTGCGATGGGCGCTCTCAATGGCAATCGACCGCGACCTCGTCAATGACGTCGCTCTCGACAGCCTCGGATACCCGACGTACACGAACGCCGGATTCCTGCCCGGAGACCCCGGCTGGCAAGATGACTGGTTCATCCCATTCGACACCGCCCGCGCGAAAGAGTTGCTGACCGAGGCCGGCGTCCCGGACTGCTTCCCGCTTACCTTGCAGATCGCTCCTGACCTGCCCGCCCTGATAACTCCGGACGTGGGCAACGTCGTGGCGCAGATGTGGACAGAGCTCGGTTGCGACGTCAAAATCTCGAACCTCGCGTACGCTGCCAATCGGGCGCGGCTCGTGGACCGGTCGATGGACAACCCGTGGCTGATGCAGTCGGAGTCGTACGGCTTCCTCTACGCGTCGAAGTTCCACTCAATGGTGCCGTCGGCAGGATTCAACTACGGCATCGAACTGCCCAACGACGTTGCGCAGCCGTGGTACGCCAACCGCGAGATAATCAGCGAAAGCCAGTTGATCCAGAACAACGCAGACGTTCAGAAGTGGGTGTCGCACGCACGCCTCGTAGCGCCCATAGTCCAGCGTGTCCTGTTCTGGACGGTCCGGCCCGAGGTGGTTGAGTGGACCCCGCACTTCGGTGGATTCAACTCCCCCGAAACCGTGGTGCTGCAACAGTAATTGCGGCCGCATGTCCCACCCGGCGCGCCAGCGTGCGCCGGGTGGGGCTCAGTCCCCCCGGGCATGCGTCCCGGGCGAAGTTTGATCGGGCGATGATCGCGGGCCGCGGCCGGCAACACTTGTGTCATTTCCCGCCAGTCCTCGGGTAGCCAGTATTCTCATGATTCAGCCAGCCGTTCAAGGAATGCAGCGCCGTTGAGGAATTTCGTGATCAGGCGGTCCATTTACATGGTGGTCGTAGTGTTCGCTGCGACTGCCCTTGTTTTTGGTCTGTCCCGCGCCACCGGCGATCCGCGCCTCGTCCTTCTGGACGAGTACACAAGCAAGGAACAGTGGGACGCCTGGGGAGAAAAACTCGGCCTCGACCGGCCGCTGATTATCCAGTACGGGATATGGGTCGGTAACGCCGCCCGCGGCGATTTCGGGCAGTCTCTGGCGCACCGCACCAATTCGCTGGACGTGATCCTCACCCGCATCTCCGGCACCCTGCAACTCACGGCCGGAGCGTTCGTCTTTGCGTTTATCGTCGGGGTTCCATTGGGCGTCTTCTCGGCCGTCAGCCGCGGCTCGGCTCTTGACTACGTGGGCCGCATATTTGCGCTATTCGGCCAGGCGCTCCCTCCATTCTGGCTCGGCATCATGCTCATCCTGATTTTTGCCGTGCGGCTCGATTGGCTGCCAACGTTCGGCCGGGGAGGCATCGATCACTACATCCTGCCGTCGGTTACCCTTGGCTGGCTCGCCGCGTCCGGATTCCTGCGGCTGATGAGATCTTCGATGCTCGAGGTACTCGACTCGGAGTTCGTGAAATTTGCCCGTTCCAAAGGTGTCAACTCGCAACGAATCATCTGGAAGCACGCTTTACGTAACGCCATGCTGGCCCCCCTGACCTACGCCGGCCTGCTTCTCGCCGGGTTGATCACCGGCGCCGTTGTGACTGAGACGGTGTTTGCCTGGCCAGGTCTGGGCAGGCTGGCCGTACAGTCGGTGTTCGCGAACGACTTTCCTGTAATGACCGGCGTGGTGATGCTGTTCACTGTGGTCTACGTTGGTATGAACTTCATAGTGGACGTCGCCTACGCCTACCTCGACCCGCGAATCCGGTACTACTAATCCATGACTATCGTCAATGATTCCGGTTTGTTTGAAATCGGCGCACAACGCCCCGGCATGTTTGCCGGGGCGTGGCGCTTTTCTCGCCGCTGGCCGATCATCCCCGCGGCCATTCTGGTAGTCATGATAGTTTGCGCCGTATTTGCACCTCTGCTAACCACGCACAATCAGGAATACGGGGACCTTCGAGCCACAAACACACCCCCCTCGTGGCTCGCAGGCGGGACTCTGAAGTACCCGCTGGGCACCGATCCGCTGGGTCGGGACATCTTGACCCGCATCATCTACGGCGCTCGCATATCCCTTCAGGTGGCGGGGATCGTATTACTGTTCGGCGCTGTCGGCGGGGCCGTAATCGGGCTGATCTCCGGCTACTTTGCCGGGCAAGTCGACGAATTGCTGATGCGGGTCGTCGACCTGTCGCTCGCCATTCCATTCATCCTTGTGGCGCTCACAGTTCTCATCGTGTTCGGGCAGAGTCTCACCGTCATCATCATGCTGCTCATTATGTTCAGTTGGGGCGGGTTTGCCCGGCAGGTGCGCGCCGAGACACTTTCGCTCCGCACGCTGGACTACATTGCTCTCGCCAAGGTCGCTGGCGGGGGCCCGATACTCATCCTCTCCAAGCACATCCTGCCCGGCGTGTTTAATACGATAATTGTGGTGTCCACGTTGCAGGTGGGATCCCTCATATTGACCGAATCGATCTTGAGTTTCCTTGGAGTTGGCATTCCGGCGCCCACACCGGCCTGGGGGGTCATGGTTTCAGATGGGCGAAACTACCTCGACACCGCGTGGTGGGTCGCACTGTTCCCGGGGTTGGCGATTTTCCTGACCGTACTGGCGTTCAACTTCCTCGGAGACTGGTTCAGGGACAGGTTCGACCCTCGCTTGCGGCAACTCGCCTACTAAACGGTTCGGCGTTTGCCGCGCCTGTCGGGCGCGTGTCATTCGGGCCGAATCTCACCCAAATTTCGAATACCGCTGGCCAAGTGGAATACACTGCAATCCGCGTCGGCATATAATGAGCCCAACGTATTGGTTTTTACATTAAGAGAAACGTATTGACTTCCAACACTGAAACACCAGCAGACCAGCCGGCCGAACCCACAGCCGAGGTGGCCGCGCAGGGCGACGACACAATGGCCGGCCTGCTTGAAGAGTTTGTTCCTGCGAAAGCGCTGCGCCGAGGTGAAATCATCGACGGCAAGGTGATGAGCAAGAGTGGAGAGGGAATCCTGGTAACCATTGGGTACAAATCTGAGGGTTTTGTGCCGGGCAAGGAAATGAGGTCGGTAGACCCTGAAACCCTTGAAAAGATGGGCCCCGGGGACGAGATCATCGTCTACGTAATAAATCCGGAAGGGCCGGACGGCTCCTCCATTCTTTCCATAGACCGGGCCCGTGGTGAACAAGGTTGGCGAACTCTCGAGAAGGCCATGGATGCCAACGAAACCGTGCACGGTCGAATCGTGGGGTCAAACCGCGGCGGGGCCGTGGTCGAAGCCGAGGGTGTTCAGGGCTTCATTCCCCTTTCGCAGTTAGTTGGTCCGGCGCGGGAACTTTACGTGCCAGGGGGCGAACCGCCGAAGGAAGGCTTTATCGGCATGGAGGTTGAGTTCAAGATCATCGAACTCAACCGACGCCGAAACCGGGCGATCTTCTCCGAAAGGGCCGCGCTGCAAGCATGGAAGCAAATCCAGAAGATGCGGCTTGTTCAGGAGTTGTCGGAGAACGAGATCCGACGGGGCAGGGTAGCCGGAATCTCTAACTTTGGAGCATTCGTAGACCTGGGCGGAGCAGACGGCCTGATTCACATATCCGAGCTTTCTTGGGAACAGGTCAATTCCCCCGAAGACGTAGTACACGTTGGGCAGGAATTGGACGTTTTCGTACTCAAGGTGGACAGGGAGAACCTAAAAATCGCCTTGAGTCTGAGGCGCTTGCAGCCGGAGCCCTGGGATGAAGTGGGGTCGAAATTCCAAGTCGGGCAAGTGGTAAAGGGTAAGGTTACAAAGCTCGCAAACTTTGGCGCATTCGCCCGCATTGACGGGGGAATCGAGGGTTTGATACACATCTCAGAACTGAGCCAGCACGTCATCAAACATCCGAGAGACGTTGTGTCCGAAGGCGATGAGTTTGACTTGCGTATCATCCGCATTGAGCCGGAAAGACGAAGGTTAGGTCTGTCCCTTAAACAGGTTCAAGGGTTGGACCAAATGTCCATGTCTTCGTTAAGCCAAGGTGGAACACGCGAAAATTTCGACGACATATTCGGAAGTAACACGTGATCTTACTGATCGGTCAAGGATAGCTAGCACGGCAGCGCTGCCGCTTCAAGAAGGCTGAATATGCCCAGCAGGTTCGAAAAATTCTCAGAAAGAGCTCGCAGGGTCCTGTCATTGGCACAGGAGGAGGCGCAGCGCTTTAACCACAACTACATCGGCACCGAACACATCCTGCTTGGGCTGGTTCGGGAGACCGAAGGTGTGGCGGCGAAGGTCCTCGCCAACCTCAACGTTGAACTCGTCAAGGTTCGCTCCGCCGTCGAGTTCATCATCGGCAGGGGCGAACGGCCTACGCCAGGAGAGATCGGACTAACGCCGCGGGCCAAGAAAGTCATTGAATTGGCGGTCGACGAAGCGCGCCGCCTCGGCCACCACTACATCGGCACCGAGCACCTGCTCATCGGCCTGATGCGCGAGGGAGAAGGCGTGGCCGCCGGTGTGCTAGAGAGCCTCGGCGTGTCGCTTGACAAGGTGAGGGCCGAGACCAACCGCATCCTTTCGCAAAGCGCAACTCAGTCCAGTTCCAAGGGGCGGCAAGGTACTCGCACACCGACGCTCGACGAACTCGGCGCCGACCTCACCCAACTCGCCCGCGAAAATAATCTCGACCCCGTAATTGGACGGGACACCGAGCTCGAGCGCGTAGTACAGATCCTTAGCCGAAGGACCAAGAACAACCCTGTGCTTATTGGCGAGCCGGGCGTTGGCAAGACGGCCATCGTCGAAAAGCTGGCACAGTCGGTGGTTGAAGGCGACGTGCCCGAAAACCTTTCCGGCAAACGGGTTGTGACGCTCGACATGGGCGCGTTGGTTGCGGGCACGAAATACCGCGGTGAGTTCGAGGAGCGCCTCAAGAAGGTCATCACGGAGCTCAAGTCCGCAGGCAACTGTGTGCTGTTCATCGACGAAATGCACACAATGGTCGGCGCAGGCGCCGCCGAGGGCGCCGTGGACGCCGCAAATATCCTCAAGCCGTCGCTCGCACGCGGCGAGTTACAGGTGGTTGGGGCCACCACGTCCGACGACTACCGCAAGTACGTAGAACGAGACCCCGCCCTGGAACGCCGCTTCCAGCCCGTATACGTAGACCCGCCCGATGTGACAGACACGGTAGCGATCCTGCGCGGCGTGAAAGAACGCTACGAGGAGCACCACGACCTCATCATATCCGATGAGGCCCTCGAAACCGCAGCCCAACTGGCCGAACGCTACATAGCTGACCGCCAGATGCCGGACAAGGCTATCGATCTGATCGACGAAGCGGCATCGAGGGTGCGCATCAAGAACAGCATGACCCCGCAACCCCTCAGAACGGCCACGAAAGAACTCGAAAGCGTCAGGAGGGAAAAGGACCAGGCCATCGCCGACCAGAAATACGAGGTTGCTGCACAACTCCGCGACAGTGAGCTCAAGCAGGTAACAGTGGTCGAAGAACTCAGCAAGGAGTGGAAACAGGCGAAGCCCACTGAGGCGATTCAGGTCACCCCTGATGACATCGCTGAAGTGGTCAGCATGTGGACGCGCATACCCGTCAAGAGGCTCGACGTCGAGGAGAGCGAACGGCTTCTGCGCATGGAGGAAACCCTCCACAACCAGGTGGTGGGCCAGAATGAAGCCGTAAATATGATTGCCCGCGCCGTGCGCAGGGCGAGAGCCGGGATCAAGGACCCGAAACGCCCGATCGGCGCGTTCCTGTTCCTCGGTCCGACCGGTGTTGGCAAGACTCACGTCGTGAAGAAACTTGCCGAATTCCTCTTCGGTTCTGAAGACAACATGATTCGGCTCGACATGTCCGAATACATGGAGCGCCACTCGGTATCCAGGTTGGTAGGCGCGCCGCCCGGCTACATCGGGTTCGATGAGGGCGGGCAACTCACCGAAGCGGTAAGACGACACTCTTACACAGCCATACTTCTTGATGAGATTGAAAAAGCGCATGAAGACGTGTTTAACATCCTGCTGCAGATCTTCGAAGACGGCCAACTAACCGACTCGAAGGGCCGCAAGGTGGACTTCAAGAACACGATAATTATCATGACGTCCAACCTCGGGTCGGACCTGATCCGGCGCGACAGCTTCTTGGGATTTTCCGGAACTGCTGTGGACGATTCGTCCGAGCGGGACTACGAGCGGATGAGAGACAAGGTGCTGGACGAGGTGAAACGCCACTTCCGTCCGGAATTCCTGAACCGGATCGACTCCACAGTGGTGTTCCACGCCCTGAACAGAGAGCAAATCCTTGAGATCGTGGACCTGATGCTGCAAGAGTTGCAGGTCAAGGTCCTCGAAAAGAGCCTCGTACTACAGGTAACCGACGCTTGCAGGGAATGGATCACGGACCACGGATTCGACCCGAAATTCGGCGCGCGGCCGCTGCGTAGACTCATACAGGACAAATTGGAAGATCAGTTGTCCGAGGACTTGCTGCGCGGCAAATTCAACCCGGGCGACGTGGTCGAAGTCCACATTGACGAGGACGGCGTGGTGTCGATCACCACTCCGAACTCCGCCAGCAGGAAAAAGGAGGCCGCCGCCAGCTTACCCGGCGCTAATCCCCTCCCCCTCAATTAGATATTGCGGGGGAATATCAGGGTTGGGGCAATGCGGCGGCGCAACCCTCAAACACGACCCGCCCCACCAGGACGCAACTTCCCACTCCCCTAACCTGTCGGACATTCCAAAAGATTGGCACATAGCGAGAACGCGCAAACGTCAAGACAAATCCTCAACTTACCGCCCAGCCGGTAGTACGCTTGGCGCCGTAGAAGGGGTAATTCTCCGATCCGCAGGCAAGACGGCGCTCCGGCGCAATTCTGTGAGCGAAATGGTCCAACACGGGAACATAGTCACTCCGGACATCGCGCCGCCATCACCCGAATGGCACGTTTCCTCTGACGGACTCGGCCGCAAGCAAGACGAGTTGGTCGCCGTGCTGCGCCGCCTCGGTTCCGTGATCGTCGCTTATTCCGGAGGCGTCGATTCCGCCTTCCTCGCTGACGTCGCCCACGATGTTCTAGGGGAGCGATCGCTTGCAGTTACGGCCGCATCGGCGAGTGTTGCGCCGGATGAACTCGAAGCCGCCATAGCCTTGGCCGCGGCGCGAGGGTGGCGGCACGAGGTGATCGCAACCGGCGAACTCGAAGAACCCGGCTACGCAGAAAACGGCCCGCGTCGCTGTTTCTTTTGCAAGACGGAGCTGTACACGCAATTGGGCGCCCTCGCCGCCACCATGGGCCACCCCGCTATAGCCAACGGCACCAACGCCGACGACCTCGGCGACTACCGGCCCGGCCTGGAAGCCGCGAGGAGTTACAGGGTGGTTTCCCCCCTCGTCGAAACCGATATGACAAAGGACGATATTCGGGCGCTGTCAAGGGCGCGCGGCCTGCCCACGTGGGACAAGCCGGCCCAGCCGTGTCTCTCTTCCCGCATACCCTACGGGACGCGGGTGACCGTGGAATCACTCTCACGAATCGGCCGGGCGGAACGCGCCCTGAAGGGCCTGGGACTAAGAGAACTGCGCGTGCGCCACTACGGTGAATCGGCCCGCGTCGAGATCGCCCCTGCTGAAATGGCCAACCTCGAGTCCGACGGCCTCGCCGAACGCGTGATAGACGCGGTTCGCTCCGCCGGCTACACCGAAGTAAAGATCGACCCGAAGGGGTTCCGTTCCGGCAGTCTCAACGCCGCGATCCTGGGCCGATCAAGAACCCCTGGCGCGCCCTCAGCTGCGAACTGAACCGGAGGCCTGCGCAGCCATGGCGGGCAATACCGTCGCCTATCTCGACATGATCGGGGGCGTGAGCGGGGACATTGTGTTAGGCGCCATGCTCGACGCCGGCCTTAACCTCGACGATCTGCGTTCCGAACTGGCAAAGCTACCTGACCGCGGCTACTACCTGGTAGCCGAACGGGTGACGCGCGGCGCGCTCGACGCAACTCTGCTTCACGTCAATCTCGACGACGATGGACGCAAGCCCCGCAATTTCGGAGACTTCACCGCATCGGTCGACCAGTCCGGGCTGTCCGACACTGTAAAGCAGACGGCCAGGCGCATCTTTGACTCGCTCGAAAACGCCGAGACCGCCGCGCATGGCGGCACGCCGGGGCACCTCCACGAACTGGCGACAGTGGACACTTTGGTCGACGTCGTCGGGGCCGTTGTAGGCCTCGAACTGCTTGGGGTCGACAGGCTGCACGCGTCGCCATTCCCCGCCGGTTCCGGCCCCGCAAAGTCTGAGCATGGGCCGATGGCGGCGGTGTCGCCCGCGACGATGGCCATCTTCCGATCGGCCGGCGCTCCCGTGCGTGCAGGTGGAGCGGCAGCCCCGTTGGGCGAGACAGTAACTCCTACAGGCGCGGCCATAGTTACAGCCCTCGCAGACTTCACTCCCTTGTCTATGATCGTCAGACGCAGCGGATACGGCGCCGGCCAACGAAACCCGGCGACGCATGCAAACGTCGCCGGGCTTTGGCTCGGCGAGGAGACCGCGAGCTCCCCGGCTTCGAACCCCGTGGCGACGGGCCTGACTCTCCTCGAAACGAACATCGACGATATGCCCGGCGAGCTGTTCGGGCACGTGCAGGAACGACTGTTCAAGTTGGGCGCAAAGGATGTCTGGTTCACGCCGATCCAGATGAAGAAAAACCGCCCGGGCGTGTTGCTTTCGGCCCTCGTACAAGACGCCATCGCTGACAGGGCCGCCGACATGCTCTTCGCAGAAACCTCGACGTTCGGCGTGAGGCGGCGGCCGGTCGAGCGTTACGAAGCGGAACGTGAATTGGTGGAGTTCGACTCGTCCCTCGGCCGCGTAACCGTCAAGCTCAAAAAAAAGGACGGGAAGGTCATTCAGGTTGCGCCCGAGTACGAAGACTGCCGGCGGATAGCGGCTGAGCGCGGCCTCGGATTGGCCGAGGTCATGGACCGGATACGCAGGGAAGAGGCGACACGCGGCGAACGGTAAGGGCGGCCAGACCATCGAAATGCACCTGCGTCGACGACCGAAGGCGCGTCCGATGGGCAGAATAAGCCAATCGGTCAGGATGTCAGGTCCGCCGAGACACCTGACAGAGTCCCCGAACCAGAGTCCCCGAAATTGTTGACTCACCGTCGAACCGGTGACTACTATCGAGACAGGCGCCGTGCTTTAGCGGAACGGGGCCGGGGCTGCATTTGCCCCAGTGGCGCAGTGGTAGCGCAGGCGATTTGTAATCGCCAGGTCGGTGGGTTCGAATCCCCCCTGGGGCTCCACGCAGACCGAATTCTGGGCGGCTATTGGCGCTACGACATTCGTATTTTGAACTGCAACAGCCCGATACGCTATGCTACTATTCAAGATTGGGCAGGGGTGGGTGAGTGGTTAAAACCAGCAGACTGTAAATCTGCCGCCGTATCGGCTACGCAGGTTCGAATCCTGCCCCCTGCACCACGGAACGCCCATACTGATGAGGCTTAGCGAGGGCCCACATAGCTCAGAGGTAGAGCGCGTTCTTGGTAAGAACGAGGTCCCCAGTTCAATTCTGGGTGTGGGCTCCAACACTTAAAACGGTGACCGGCGAACCGCGTCGACGATACAATAACAGGAATAAGACATTCCGCTGACCAGGAATACGAGAATCGGAGGCCCCGGAGAGAATGGCAAAACAGGTTTTTGACCGCACAAAACCCCACGTAAACGTGGGAACAATCGGTCACGTTGATCACGGCAAGACGACCCTCACCGCAGCGATCTCAAATGTGCTCGCCAATAAGAAGACCGCCGGACAGGACGTCGAAGTCAAAAGCTTCGATGAGATCGACAACGCCCCCGAGGAACGGGAACGCGGCGTAACGATCGCCATCACTCACGTGGAGTATGAGACAGAGACCCGTCACTACGCCCACGTCGACTGCCCAGGCCACGCCGACTACATCAAGAATATGATCACCGGAGCCGCGCAGATGGACGGGGCGATCCTTGTTGTAAGCGCGCCCGACGGCCCCATGCCGCAGACGCGGGAGCACATCTTGCTCGCGCGCCAGGTGAACGTGCCTCGCATCGTGGTCGCCCTGAACAAGGTCGACATGATGGATGACGAGGAACTCCTTGAGCTGGTCGAACTCGAAATTCGTGAACTGCTCAGCCTCTACAACTTCCCGGGAGACGATATCCCGGTCGTTCACGTCAGCGCGCTCCAGGCGATGGAGAACGCGGGCGATCTGGACCATCCCGCCGTCAAGCAGGTGCTCGAGTTGATGGAAGCGGTCGATGAATATATCCCCATCCCAGAGCGGGCGGTAAATCTGCCGTTCCTCATGCCAGTCGAGGACGTGTTCGGAATCAAGGGCCGCGGTACCGTGGTGACCGGCCGAATCGAACGCGGCCAGGTGACGGTAGGCGACGGCGTGGAGATAGTGGGTTTCGGCAAGACCGAGCGCACAGTCGTCACGGGCGTCGAGATGTTCAAGAAGACACTCACTGAAGGCCTGCCCGGAGACGCGGTGGGCACGTTGTTGCGGGGTGTGGAGCGGGACGACATCTCCCGAGGCGCAGTGCTCGCAAAACCTGGCTCGATCACACCATTCACCAAGGCGAAGGCGCAGGTGTACGTGCTGACCAAGGACGAAGGCGGCCGGCATACGCCCTTTTTCCCCGGCTATAAGCCACAGTTCTACATCCGCACCACCGACGTCACCGGCGAGATCAAACTCGCGGACGGTGTCGAAATGGTGATGCCGGGCGACAACACCGAAATGAACATCGAACTGATGTACCCGGTTGCCCTCGAAACGAATCTGCGATTCGCCATTCGGGAGGGCGGGCGAACCGTTGGATCGGGTGTAATCATCGAGGTTGAGGCGTAAACTCCATTGCGAGCCGGGCCTAATCGGCCTGGCTCCCTAACTACGGCCCCGGAAGACAAGACGGCAAAGAAGCGATGGCACGAAAGACAGGCGCCAGAATTCTGGTAACGCTCCAGTGCACGGAGTGCAGATCGCGCAACTATCACACCGAAAAGAACCGGCGCAACGACCCGGAACGAATCCAGTTCACCAAGTTCTGTAAACGCTGTCGGTCACGACTGCCTCACAGGGAAATCAGGTAGGTATTGCTGCGATGCGCAACACAGGTAGAACGGCACCACGCATTCAGTCGGTAGGTACCGGTTCCAGGGGCGGCACAATCGGCGGCTTTTTCGGGGACATCATCTCCGAACTACGAAGGGTGCACTGGCCAACGCGCCAGGAGACGCTCCGGCTCACGCAGCTGGTGATCGTAGTATCCGCTGCGGTCGGGGCCATCCTCGCCACGGTCGACACGGGCTTCAACCGCATGCTACAGCTATTCGCCGGGACCTAGTTCGATGACTACCCAAAGCACAACCGAAAGCCAGAGCGAATCGATTGACGCCGGCCGCTGGTATATCGTGCATACCTACTCAGGGCAGGAAGATCGCGTAAAAAACAACCTCGAACAGCGGATCGAGACCATGGACGTCAAGGACAAGATCTACAGGGTCGTTGTCCCCACTGAAGAAGAGGTTGAGATCCGTGACGGCCAACGCCGGACGGTGCAGAAAAAGATGTACGCCGGCTACCTCATCGTGAACATGGAAATGGACGATGAGAGTTGGTACGTCGTGAGAAACACTCCCGGCGTTACAGGTTTCATCTCTGCGGAAGACGAGACGGAGAAACGCCCCAAGCCGATCCCGCTCGAACAAGTGGAAGTAGACCGCATTATGCGGCGGATGGAGTCCAACACGCCGCGGGTACGTATCGGTTTCGACAGAGGGGACCCGGTGCGGATCAAGGACGGTCCATTCGCCGACTTCATGGGAACCGTCGACGACGTGAACGAGGAGCGCGGCAAGATGCAGGTGCTCGTATCGTTCTTCGGACGGGAAACCCCGGTCGAACTCGACTTCCTTCAGGTGGAAAAGGCTTAGCACAGCGCCACTCGGCCACTCGCAATGACACCGCCCCGGGCGGCATTCATCATGCTGCGTGCCGTTAGGCGAATGACGTTTTCGAAAGAACGCAGGAAAAGATTACTTGGCCAAGAAAGTTCTGACAGTACTAAAGCTGCAACTCCCCGCGGGCAGCGCCAGTCCGGCCCCGCCGGTGGGTCCCGCATTGGGCCAGCACGGCGCCAACATCATGCAGTTCGTCAAGGAATACAACGAACGGACGTCCAGGCAGATAGGCAATATCATCCCCGTCGACGTGACCGTGTACGCCGACCGGTCATTTTCGTTCGAGACGAAGAGCCCACCGGCGTCGGACCTGCTCCGCAAGGCGGCAGGACTCGAAAAGGCATCCGCCACGCCCGGGTTGCTGGTGGCCGGCTCGGTCACGCGCAACCAGGTCAAGGAGATCGCCCAGACCAAAATGGTCGACCTGAACGCTACGGACATCGATGCCGCGATGAAGATCATCGAGGGAACGGCGCGTAGCATGGGGGTTGTTGTCACAGACTGACCGACAGGCAGGACCCGGCGTCCCAACCCGCCAGCGCCCCTGCCCTGCCGATATTCATTGGCCGCCTGTTGCCACGTTGGATGGCAGTGCGGCATAGCCACTAGCTCCAGGAACAAAAAAATATGAAGAGGGGCAAGAAATACTCAGAGGCCCGGGTCAAGGTAGACAACACCCGGCCGACGCCGGTAAGCGATGCCGTGAAACTGGCCAAAGAACTTTCGTTCGCGAAGTTCGATGAGTCTGTGGAACTGCATATCTCGACCACCGCCGACCCGCGGCACGCAGACCAGCAGATGCGGGAGATCGCCGAATTGCCGCACGGGACCGGCAAGCAGGTTCGCGTGATGGTGTTCGCCGAAGGCGACGGTGCACGTAACGCCGAACAGGCCGGTGCGGATTTCGTTGCCGACAGTGAGACCATCAAACGCATCGAGGGAGGATGGAGCGACTTCGACGTTTCGATCGCGACGCCCGACCAGATGGGAAAGATCGGCCGGCTCGGCCGCTACCTCGGCCGGAAAGGCCTGATGCCTAATCCCCGCACGGGCACAGTGGTTCAAGCGCCGGACATACCGAAGGCGATCGCATCTGCAAAGAAGGGACGCGCCGAGGTGCGTCTCGACCGAACCGCCAACATCCACACACGGATCGGCAAGGTATCGTTCAGCGACGATCAACTCATGGAAAACCTCGCCAGCGTGTATCGAACCGTTGCGAATGGGAAGCCAAGCGGGATTAAGGGCCAGTTCGTTACAACCGCAACCGTGACGACAACCATGGGCCCCGGCATCAGAATGGATCTGGGAAGCCTGGAAGCTTTGGCAAACCAGGACTAAACTAGACAAGCAATCGAATACAAAGGCTGTAGACAGCAGGTCCGGGCGGAGCGCCCAGGGTAAATTCAAAATCGCCTGCCGAGGTCAGAACCAGCGCCATAGTTGCGCGCGTTCTACCCCGGCGCTTTGGGACCGGGGTTTTTTGTTGGCCCCGGCGCCCGCTGACCAGGGAGGGCAGATGCCAAGCGAAAAGAGCATACAAACGGTCAAGGAACTCACAGACTTGTTCTCGAGTTCAGAACTCATCGTCGCGGCCGAATACGTTGGCCTCAACGTGACTCAGATGAACGGCCTGAGAGCCGCCATCAAGGAGAGTGACGGCAACTTTCGGATCGCTAAAAACACGCTGGCGCGCATCGCGGCAGATAGTGCCGGAAAGCCACAACTCAAAGAAGTCATCGACGGCCCTATCGGATTTCTTACAACCCAGAGCGACCCGGCAGCTGCGGCCAAATCCGTGGTCACGTACGCAGCCGGCAACCGCCTCGAAATCAATATGACCGGCGGCATGTTGGGCGGCGTAGCGCTGAGTTCGGAACGGGTCGACGAACTGGCCAGCCTGCCAAGCAGAGAACAGCTTCTCGCCATACTGTTCGCGCAGATGAACTCCCCTGTGGCGGGGCTCGTTAACGTCCTCGCCGGAACCATACGGGGGCTGGTGACGGTGCTGCAACGCCGTGCAGAGCAAATTGGCGAACCTGAACCTGAAGCGGCAGCCACCGCTTAGGGACACTTGATCACTTATTGAATCCGGCAAATTACCGGAAAAAGGAGCTTTAGAAATGACCACCAAGACAGAAATCCTCGAAGCGATCAAGGGCATGTCCGTCCTCGACCTCTCCGACCTCGTGAAACAGCTTGAAGACGAGTTCGGCGTAAGCGCTGCGGCGCCCGTTGCTGCGGTCGCAATGGCGCCAGGCGCCAACGGTGCGGCGGCAGTCGAAGAAGAGCAGACCGAATTCGACGTCATGCTCAAGGAATTCGGCGCCAAGAAGATCGCCGTAATCAAAGTAGTGCGGGAACTCACGCCGCTCGGACTCAAGGAAGCCAAACAGCTGGTCGAGTCCGCCCCCATCGCGGTGAAGGAAGCGGTTACCAAAGAAGAGGCCGAAGAAGCCAAGACCAGGCTGGAAGCAGCCGGCGCCGTCGTAACCATCGACTAGTTCACACCACGCCTGCCCCCGCAAATCCCAACACCAACCGGGGGCAGGCACAAGGATGGGTGTCGGTGACGCGTCTCGTCCCCCTCGACGAGACCTCCGCACTACCCCACTGGGCCGCAGGCATCCTGGCCTGTCTGCCCCTGGGGTGGTGGTGCGGGTCCATCTCGCCCAGTTCCCGCCGAACCGGGGCGTGTCACTCCCTCTCCCCGAAGCGAGGCCAACCTGTCAGTCCGTTTATTACGCGGGGGCCTACGCGGGGAGTTTGGCTACGGCGTCTCCCACGCGAACCGATCCCGGCTGGACGACATGTGTGTATACGCCGCGGAGCCTCAACGCCCTTCCGCGAGGAGTGCTGATGAACCGCAACGCGTCTTTGCCGAAACGCTGTGCGAACTTGGCGCAGCCCGTGTGCGGCTTCTTCGATACCTCTATCACCGCCGAGCCTGCGGACAGCCGTGTGCCAGGCGGAAGGTTGTCAACGCTTATGTCCAGATCGACGATGAGCTGATCGCCCGACAACTCCCACCTCTGCTCGGACTGAGCTATCAACTCGAGGAGGCGGAAATTGATGATCGTGAGCTGTGCAGCCGGTTCCGCCGCGCCGTTCGCTGTACTCGAGCTGCCTCGGGTCTTCCAGTTATCTCCGACAAGACCAGCTGTCACGTCGAGCTCGCCTTGCTGGAGGGTCTCACGCCGCTCCACGTCGGGGCGCCGAACGATCTTTTGCACGATGCCGTTGTTGGCCGGAGATTGTAAAACGTGCTCCAAGCCTGTACTAAGTTGGTCTGTATTCAGATGTTGACTCATTGAGGGGCCCTCCCGTCAGATCGCCGGATCCTTCTCCCAAGAGAAGCCGTGGTTCGGCGGCCAATTCGCCTGCATGCCCACAGGATGTCGCAATTATCGGCTCAAAAAAGGGTGGTTGAGGGCGAGCAGAGCGGCATTTCGAATGGTGATTCTACAGGCTCGGCCCGTCCGCGTTCGACGGTAACCAGCGGATTCAACTTCACGTCTGCAAAAAGGGCGCGGGAAGTTCCTTGCCGAGGACGGTGGAGGCCGGTTGAGGCAGTATGGCCGAATATGGCACGCTGGAAGTCGTTTGGTTTCCCGCCTGTACCCAGGGGGCGCCGGTGCTAGAATTCCGGCCGCCGGTCACTGCTATGCTCAAGTGGCGACGTGGGGAATTCAGATCGTCTCGATCGGCTTCTTCAGGAAAGGAACCGTAATATTGCTTAAGCATTTCCAGGTCCCGGATGACATCGCAATCCGAGTCGAGCCGACGAAGCTCCGGTCCGCCACCGAGTCGATCTTCATGAAGTGCGGGGTGCCCGAAGCCGAGGCCGCTCTCGGCGCAGACGTGCTTATGTTCGCCGACCTGAAAGGCGTCGACACCCACGGGGTTTCGAACATGCTGCGCAACTACGTGCAGACGTACGGAGCAGGCATGATCAACCCGGCGCCGAACCCGCGCATCGTGAGGGAGACGGCGACCACAGCGGTCATGGACGGGGACGCCGGGCTCGGCCTGATGATCGCCCCAAAGGCGATGCGGATCGCCATCGATAAAGCGAAGGAGTACGGGACCGGCGTGGTGACGATTCGGAACTCCGGCCATCTCGGCGCCGCGGGATACCACGCCGCAATGGCCGCCGAGGAGGACATGATCGGCTGGTGCATGACAGCCGGAGGACGGTCGATGGTTCCCACGTTCGGCGCTGAGCCCAGGATCGGGACCAACCCAATAGCCGTTGCGGCGCCGGCCCGCCACGAGCCAATGTTCCTGTTCGACGCTGCGATGACGGCAATAGCGGGCAACAAGGTGGGACTGGCGGTCCGCCTGGGCCAGCCGATGCAGGCCGGTTGGGTCGCCAACGAGGACGGCACTCCGGACATGGAAGGCGGCCAGTTCGTGAAGCAGTTCGCCGCGCAGACGATGCGCATGCAATTGCCGGTCGGCGGCACCCGAGAGATGGGATCCCACAAGGGCTACGGCCTTAGCACGGTGGTCGAAATACTGTGCGGCCAGCTGTCGTTTGCGCCCGGCTTTGCCGACCTTACTCTCACCCGCCGCGGGCACTTTGTGGCGGCTTACAGCATCGACGCTTTCGGTCCGGCCGATGAGTTCAAAGACTCGATGGACTCGATGCTGCGTATTCTGAGGGAGACGAAGCCGATGCCGGGCGAAGACCGGGTGGTATACGCAGGAATGATTGAGAGTGAAACGGAGATCGAACGCCTCAAAACCGGCATCCCGCTACACCCCGAGGTGATCGACTGGTTCCGCGGAATTTGCGGGGAGTTCGAGATCCCGTTCGAGTTGGTCTGATGTCAGCGCACCTGTGCCACCCTGAGCGCCCCACGTGTCACCCTGAGCGAAGTCTCCGGGTCTGGGTCAAAGGGGCGGGCCTTGTCGTCTGGCAGACGTTAGATTCTTCGGCTTCGCTCAAAATGACAGTAGAGGGGGAGGGAATACGAACGATCTAGTGTGGACAGGTCCTAGTCGTCAGTCCGACGCCAGAAGGGTTCGCGCTTCCTGATCGTTTCCAGAATCGACTCGTCGAACGGCGGCAGGTCGAATCCCTCGGGCTGAGGGGGCCGGCCGACCCACCCGATCCGCCGGTGAACAGCGGGCTGGGAGTAGTACGCCAAATAGACGATTTCGAGGAACGTTCCAAACTCGGTTGGAATATTCTTTTCGATGGCCCGAATGGCGGTGTCCTGGTCCTCAGGTTTGAGCCCCCTGAACCCACCTGACGCGCGCGACGACGGGTCTGCCGATAATGCGCCCAGCACGGACTCCAACCCCTTGGCGAAGCGCGACACGTCCCTGGCCATTCGCTCCACCTCAACCCCAAGACCCATCTGCCCCGCGGCCGGCAGGTCGTCCACACCCGGGATGAGCCGATCCATCACCTCCCCAAGAGTAACGCGGTCCGAGTCGCTTATATTCAGGTTCTGTGTCATGTCTGTTTAATCGTTGTAATGTCTGGGTGGTTTGTGATTGCGTCGGGGGGTTGAGCCGGGTCGCGCTCAACCCTTCAGATCGCCTCGGTTCTTGCATATGTAGTCGGCGGTGCGGAGCGCCAGCGCCTGAATCGTGGGCGTGGGATTCACAGCGGCGGCGGTCACGAACACGCTGCCGTCGACTATGAACAAGTTATCGGCGTTGTGGGCCGTACCCCACTTATCGACCACCGACGCGGCCGGATCGTCGCCCATCTTCGCCGTCCCCATCAGGTGCCACCCGCAGGCTCTTAACAGCGAGGTGACCTCTATCCCGTTGGCGCGAGCCTTTTCGAGAAGCCGCACGCCGTTGCGGATGCCGTGGTCGAGCAGCTTTCGGGTATTCGAACCGGTCTTGTACTGAACGCGCGGTGCGGGAATGCCATCGGAGTCGGTCAGCGACTTGTCGAGTGTCACACGGTTGTGCAGTTCGGGAAGGTCTTCTGAGATGACTGCGAGGCTCACACCTTTGCCGAAGCGCATTGCGAATTCGTCATGATGGGATTCGCCCCAACTCACCGGCGGTGCAAACAGCCCAAGGGCCGTGAGCCCCGGCCCGCTGCTGCGGACTATCTGGTACGTGTAGCCGCGAACACAATCACGCCTGGGGTCGGTCTCGTAGAACTCCTGGCTCAGGATCATGTTCCCCAAAGGCCCCCGAAAGCTCTCGACGTTGTCCGGCAAAAATCCGGTCACGATGGAGTAGGGGTGAAACATCAGATTCTTGCCCACGAGGCCGGTCGAGTTCGCGAGGCCGTCCGGGTGGCGGTCCGACTTCGAAAGCAGGAGCAGGCGCGGCGTCCCGATGCCGTTTGCGGCCATGATGACCGATCGCGATGGCTGGTGGACGCGATCGCCGTTCGAGTCGATATAGTTGGCTCCGGTGACACGCCCATCCGATCCGGTGGTTATCTCCGTTACGCGGCAGTTCGCCCTGATCTCGACGCCCATGTCCCGCGCGATCGGAAGGTACGTCACGTCCGAGGATGCCTTGGCGCGCACCGCACATCCGTACGTGTTGGGGCCGCAGTTATTGCACGCCGCGCGCCCGTTGTATGGGGTCGAGTTGATGTAGCTGTCGGATGGCCACCAGTGCCAGCCGAGGGAATCGAACGCCTTGGCGAGCGCCTCGCCGTCGGGGCCGAGAGGCAGCGGCGGCATCGGCCGCTCGGAACGGGGCGGGTTGGCAGGGTCTCCGGATATGCCGGAGCAGCCCATCATGCGGTCGTTCAGGTCGTACCACGGTTCGAGCTCTTCGTACGACAGTGGCCAGTCGTCCGCTACTCCATCGAGTGACTTGACCCTGAAGTCCGAGGGGTGAAATCGCGGCGTGTGGGCGGTCCAGTGGATTGTGCTCCCGCCCACAGCGTTGAACATAAGTGGAGATATATCCGACTCGCGGTCGTTGACCGGGTAGTCTTCCGGCAGGCCGCGAATATTAGGGTCAATGTTCCACGTAGTGCGGGCCTTCAGTTCCCAGTCATTGCGAGTCGTCGGGTAGTCTTCCGGCCGCTGCCATCTCCCCTGTTCGAGGCAGACGACGTCGAAGCCATCCTGGGCCAGGCGCCACGCCACCGCGCCGCCAGAAGCGCCCGCGCCAATGATGAGCACGTCGGCCATGTGGTTGTTCGTATCTGAAGACATCTTTTCGTCGAAAGGTAAACTCTGGCGCCGGTTCAGGCGGGCGACGCTCCCTCGGCGGATAAGATATCACTTTGCAGGTAGGTTTTGAGACCCTGGCGTAACCTCGTGTCAGTCAAAACAATTCCCTCCCCAATTTCGGGGGAGGTCGGGATGGTGGCCGCCCGCGGGCGCCGCCA
Organism: Dehalococcoidia bacterium; assembly: GCA_047516345.1. GTDB lineage: Bacteria > Chloroflexota > Dehalococcoidia > Lucifugimonadales > Lucifugimonadaceae. The sequence continues at coordinate 22,053 of JAKZUY010000171.1, forward strand.
CCCCCTGACCCAACTTAGTAATCCGTCGTCAGGAACTCAAACATGCTGAAAGGCGCTCTCGTCGCATTCGGGATCATGCTGGTGTCGATTCCTATCCCCATCGTGCACTTCGTAGCCGTCCCCCTTAGCCCGTTCATAGGCGGCTTCATAGGCGGCGGTATAGCGCGAGCCGACGAAGAGCGGATCATATGGTTTGGGCTGTTGGTCGCGGGGATGATGGCTATACCCGCGGCGGTAGTAGGCCTGGTCCTCGTTTTCGTGGACGGTGGCTCCGTTCTTGGCGCAAACAGGAATTTGCTCTTTGCCTTCGCCGCGGCCATCGTGCCCTACGCGTGGTTCGGCGTTACCGTGGGAGCGCTGGTCAGCTACGCATTTCGGGCCGCGGAACGGCGCAATCAGGCCTCGGCGCAAGACCAGTCATCTGGCCGTTCTTAACCCCAATACCTCGGGATTCAGAGCGCGGAGTTTGTCGGCGCGTCTTAGGGCGATGCTCTCCGACGGAATCGCAAGGACCGGAGCGCGGGCGTACCGGACGACCTTGTCTGTGATGCCGCTCTTGAACGGCCTTGAGAATCCTGACCCCATCTTCGACCTGATCACTATCCAGGAACCGGGATTTTCATCCTGAAGCCGGTCCAGCGTGGGAATAATGGACTGTGGAGACACGTGGAGGTCTGCGTCGATCCCCAGGTCCAGCATTCGGCCGGCCTGTGCCTCGATATGCCTCGGCGTCTCGCCGTGCGGCGGGCGCGAGCACACGATGGTCACCGGGGTGCCTGACCTGGAGGCGATCGCTTCAGCCATGTCCAGCGCCTCGCGGCCCTGGTCGCGCGGATGGAGCGGCACAAGTATCCGTTCCGGCTGTTTCGGCGGAGGGTCGATCATCGACACTCGCCGGGCATTAACGAGCAGCACAGGAACAGCTGTCCGTTTCCACAACTCCACCGCCGGTGTCGACTTGGGCTTTCTGCGAGCCGGGCCTCGCGGATTGACAGCGAGGACGATCAGCCCGAAGCCGCCGACGACGGCGCGCATGCTGATCAACTGGGCCGTATTACCGGTCGCAACGCTCCACTGAGCGGTTGCCCCTAACGGATCGAGTCTGGAGGCGACTTCCTGAAGGTAAGAGTTGGCGAGGATTGCACCGCGGTCGCGGAGGGCGTATGGGTACCTGACTGGCGCGCCGCGAACCTGATGGACCGGGTGCGCGGGCGGCAGCACGTGGAATAACAGCAGGTTCGAACCGAAACAACGAGCGAACACACTGGCGTAGGACAACGCAAACTCGGCTGCAGCGAAGCCGTCGAGCGGGACCAGTACGCGGCTCAGATCGAGGTCCGCGGCGATAACGCGCGGTTCGTCGTCGTTGGCGCTCACACCCGGCAATGAGTTCATAGCCTGCGATTCATGGCGATGGGCGCCACGTCAATTGCTCATCAACAAGACGAGTTTATCCGAAACGGCCAATAAGCAACGCTCCGGCCCAAGTATGTCCGCATAATGCGACCCGGATTTTAGGGGTTTTGCCGCGATCGCATACAAGCGGCATCGCAACTCGGCAGAAGCAGTTCCACGGTATTTGAGAATGCCACCGCGAAGTCGCAAATGTCGTGGGAGGAGCGATGCGGGAAACTCCGAATATAGCCGAAACCGGCAACTTCGGCCGGGTCGCCGGGCCGTCAGGATGACGACAAGATGGTCTGCAGCGCCTCTTCGAGTTCCGCCTCGGGGACGAAGTTCTCGAACCGGGCGGCAACTGCGCCGTCGGCGTCCATCACGAATGTCCACTCCTGCGATACGAGACCCCACTCTTCGAGGAGAGGCGAAACCACTGCGAGGGACAGGTCGCCCTTGATTTCGTGCGGGTTGTCGTAAAGGTCCACGTGAATGAACTCCGCCTGGTCCCCGTACTTTTCACGGAGGGTCGAGGCGACCTCCACCTGCGGTCCGCACACGGCGTTTGTGCAAAACGCAGGGCTGGCGAACACTACCACGAACGGACGGCCTTCGGCCAAAGCTTCGGATACGGTGAGCGAGTAAAGCTCAGGATCGTGCTGTGAACCGGTGGTCAATTCGGCGATCGACTCCACGTCGTCGATCGTCCTGTTCATACTGGCCGGCGGCCGCTGTCCGAGGTCCACCGACGCCGTCTGTTCGAAAACAGGGAAACGGATCTCGACCAACCTCGGCGTCCCGTCGGGCGACGGGACGGCCGCCTCGACAGACCAGTCGCCCACACGGTCGAACTCCAACTGCGCAACGTATATTCCACGAGTGCCCAACGGGAAGGCATGGTAACGCGCCGTGACTTCCTGAATCGGGCCCTCCCTCGGCGCGCTCCCCTCGACGCCGTCCGGATAGAAGTACGACGCTGCACGCAAGATCGGAAACTTCAGCGTGCCTGAGTCGTCGAACAGAACTGCAGCCCACCGCCTATCGCCTACCGCAATATCCGGCGTGGCGAGTTCTGCCCCGATGTCTTCGCTGACCACGGTCCAATTGCGCGGGGGTTCGGGCAGTTCCGAAACCACCTCGCTCGGGGCGACTGTCGGCGGAGGCGCGGCCTTGGTCGACTCAGGCACTGTTACGTCGCCGCCCCCGCATGCGTAGATGAGCGCGGACAGCAGCATCGCGGCAAGCCACGCTGCCGTGACTCGCTTGTTAACAAAGTGACGCATTGGCATCAAAAACCGTCCGTGTAGATACCGAACGTGAATGCGAAGATGGCGAAGTTACTGGATTCTGAACCCAACTTCAGTGTGAACTGACCGTACTCGGGCACTTCGACCGCCCTATACATGCGCCCTTCGGTCACGTGCAAGAAGCTTCGTCCTTCATCATCAAACTGAATGTCATCTCCGGCCTGGTCCGGGGTTAGCCACTCGTCATCCAGGGTCACGAATACGTCGAACGGCTCCGGTCCTTGCGGATCGATCACCACATTCGCGCTCACCGCCTCCATGCGCAGGGCTATGTAGTCCTCAAGGCCCTCCGACTCGCGGGCGTGAACAATCGCCTCGGACTCATTCCTCCACAGGCCGTTGACCACCCACTGGTTGGACGGGTATTGGTCTGTACCTGCATACGTATCCACATACTCAACGTCGACGTTGGCCCCTGCATAGTATTCTTCTTGCGCGGCGTAGAGGCCGGATGGCGAGTAGTTCCGCTGGAAGCCTCCATACAGTTCGCGGGTAACCCGGGTGGCCGTTCCATCGTGGTCCTGATTTTCAACCAGGCCCAACGGAATGTCGGACACGTCGTACCCGGCCTCGGTCAGCGCATCCCGAATCTCGTGCTCCGTCTCGACGTACTCGCCTTCACCGAAGTGGCTGAATCTGAGTTCGCCATCAGCGCCGATCAGGTACTTGGCGGGCCAGTACCGGTTGCCGAACGCGCTCCACGTGGACATTTCGTTGTCGAGCGCGTGGGCCCAGTCGAGACCGTTTTCTTCTACTTCGCGTTCGACATTCGACTTGATCTTTTCGAATTCAAACTCAGGCGCGTGGATTCCGATGATCTTGAGGCCTCTGTCGGAGTATTTTTCGTTCCATTCTCTAAGGAAAGGGAAGGTGCGAATGCAGTTGACGCACGTGTAGGTCCAGAAATCGATCAACACCACTTTGTTGTCGTCGACGAATCCTCCGATGGTTACCGGCTCGGAGTTGACCCACTCCTCGATCCCAACCACTTCCACTCCTGCGTAAGGGGGTTTCTCCTTCTCCACCGTGGGTGACGGCTCAGGTGTTGGCTTCTCGACGGCTGTCGAGGTCTTGGAGGCCTTCTCGTCTGTCGCCGAGGGAGTTGCGGTGGAGTCGGCACCGCCGTCCCCTCCGCAGGCCGCCGCCAAAAGCATGACCAACAGGGCAGCTACGGCGGCTAACGTGTAGCGGGAAACGGTTCTTCGCGGATGGCGCGCCGGCAAAGTTGCGGGCATGGATAGATTCCAGTCTTGCTAATGGTCTGAAAGATCAGATCAGGCGTTGCTAAGTGATACCGCTACAGCAGCGTCGCGGATTCACCGGCGGAACTGAGAACGAACCTCACGCGCCGTTCTCGATCGGGCAACTCAGATCGTCTCCCCACTCGCGCCACGAGGCGTCGTAGTCCCTGACGCTTGAGTAGCCGAGGATTTTCAGGGCCCAGTACACGTGCGCCGCACGGATGCCGCCCTGTCAGTAAGTAATGACGTTCTTGTCAGGCGTTATTCCGTGGTCCGCCAGTATGCGGCGTAGTTCATCGGCCGGCAGCAGGACGGGCACGTCGCCCTTCGTCAGAAGGTTGGTCCACTCAAGGTGCACCGCGCCCGGGATCCGGCCGCCGCGCTTCGTCCCCCTCTTGTTCTCGCCTGTCCACTCTTCATCCGAACGAACGTCGAGCAGCACCGAATCCGGCTCGCCCAAGGCCTCAAGGACTCCCTGGCGGGTGGCCATGATCTCGGGATGCGGGCGAGGTGAAAACGTGGTGGCCGGGTACGAATGTTTATCCCTCGACATGGGGCGGTTTTCTGCAAACCACTTGGGGAATCCGCCATCGAGCACTTTGACATTTGTGTGGCCGTAGTAATGAAGCGACCACGCCAGCCTGAAACCGTAAAGGCACCCCGATGAATCGTAAGCAACCACCTGCGTATCGTCACCGATGCCAAGGGAAGACATGGTGGCGGCGAACTGATCCGGGCCCTGTATATGGGTGCGGTCCTCCATCGACGTCTTGTAGTAGTGATCGACGACCTGTACCGCTCCGGGAATGTGCACACGGTCGTACTGGTCGGGGAGGTCCGTGTCGACGATGCGGACAGCGGGGTCGTCGAGGTGCTCTTCAAGCCAGTCGGTGGTCACGAGAACGCTGGAATCCGCGTAGCCGCGCTCGTTAGGAGGGGTGACATTCATCGCATTCGCCAGTTCAACTCGTTGTTAACCGAAGCGGCGCGCAAGTGGGCCCTTGAGTCTGAGGCCAGTTCCGCGTTAGCCCGCGGAAATGTTAGCACCGGCGCGGGGTGAGTTGTGGCATTAAGAAGCGGAGAGACCGGACGGTAATGCAAGCCGCTCGGCCCTGGTGTTGCCCTCAGGGAACTCATTTTTTGCACCCTCGAACATCGGAGCGTCCTGTGGCCCGGGCTTTGGCGAATGCGTCCTCAACGGAATCGTACGGACCGTGCCATCGGCCATTGTCGAGGCTACTTCCACGCACCCCATTGCCCTAGTTGCAGAATCGGCACGAATCCTCGTGAATCATCGCCTTGTTCGTGGGGTCGTCTTCATACACCCAGTAACTCACGGCGCGGGCCACCAAGGGTCGCCACTTTTGTAGACCGGACCTTAGGCGCGGAGTATGATTGCCGACATTGAATTGGAATTTCAGTTGGGCTCAGAAGTGCGCGGGCGAAATTTAATATATGACATTTCGAAAGTATCAGGAGGCTTCGGCCATGAAACGATTCCGAAGATTAATTGCCGTGTTGGGGGTCATTGCCCTTGCTATCGCGGCGTTGGCAGTCGCGTGCGGTGGCGAGACGAAGGAAGTGGAGGTAGTGGTGCGGCAGACCGTGGTTGTCATTGCTACGCCCACGCCGGGAGCGGCGGCGCCACCGTCAGCTACCGCCATGCCGGAAGATACGCTTGAACTTATAGACGTTCCGAAATCCAAGAGCGGAGCCGGCACCGTGATCATGGCCGACCTTGGTCAGTCCCTCGGAGGCGGAGGCGGCTCGCTGCCCGACGCGCCGATGGGCGCAGCACGCCAATGGGGCGCAGGCGAAAGCCTCTTTACCCCCGGCGAATCGGACTGGGACGTGGAGATGCTCGCCGACGGTTGGGAGTTGTCGCCCGACCTTAGCTCGGTCACTATCAACATCCGCCAAGGTGTCAAGTTTCACGGTGATTGGGGTGAAGTAAAGGCGGAAGACATCGCGTGGGTTATCAACCGCACGAACCCCGCGCTTAACCCCGAGTCGATCGCGGCCAGCGCGGCGAACCTCTCGGCTCTATTCGGCGACCTGCCGGTAGAAGTTGTGGACGAATACACGATTCGCGGCACGTTCAACAAGTTCGATGTCCGTTGGGCGAGCAACTTCCTGAACCAGGAGGCGTCAGGAGGCCTGACCACCATTGCGACGCCGAGGCGTGCGTTCGACGAAAACGGCAGGAACTGGTTGAAGGAGAACTTCATCGGTACCGGGCCGCTCCAGGTCAAGGAATTCAAGTCCGGTATAAGCATTACGCTGGAGAAGGTGCCCTACGACCACTGGCGGAAAGAGTCCGGCGTCGCTGTGTTCAGGGTGCTCACCGTTCCCGAAGAGTCGACGCGGGTAGCGCTGCTCCAGACCGGCGAGGCTGACGCAGCGTTCATTGACCCCAAGGACCTTGCACGCATGCACCAGAGCGGATTCGTCCAGGTCAGCGCTGGACAGGGCACACAGGAAGGCGTTATGTTCCCGGGCAACCTCTGGGAGACCGTCAACGCCCTCACCGGTGAAGATGTTGACTTTGTACAGCACGGTGTCTACGTGCATGATCACCCCTGGACCGGCAATCCGCACAACCCCCGAGACAACAACCCACCCGGCCTCACCGACATGGAAGAGTCCCGGTTGGTACGCCAGGCGCTTGCGCGGGCGGTCGACCGGGCAGCCATCGTCGAGCACGTGCTCGGCGGCGTTGGCGAACCCGTACACGTCACGTACTTCAGCACCAACAATCCGAACTGGGATGACAAGTACCTTTACCCGTACGACCCGGCCGAAGCGAACAGCTTGCTCGACAAGGCCGGTTTCCCGAAGGACGATAACGGCAACCGATTCGAGATGCCCCTCTTCGTAGGCCCTGAACTCGGCGGCGGTGAAGGCCCAGCCGGTGAAATCGGCGACGCCATCGCGGGTTTCTGGGAAGACGTTGGTATAAGCGTGAAGGTCCTGAAATACGCCTACGGTGTGTTCCGGCCCGGTCTGGTCAGCCGAACGACGGTTGTTCCGATGCTTACGTCATGTGACGACGGCAAGGAGTCATACCCGTTTGACTGGCCAAAGGGCCTGGTTCAGACCACTCTGACCCGCGGCGGCTTCAGTTGTGGCTTCGAGTCACCGGAAATTCTGGATTGGTACCAGCGCGCGGCGGGCGAACCCGACCGTGAGAAGCGCATCGCGATCAACAAGGAGTACCTGGCGTACATGCACAACTGGGCGCTCTTCCCCGGATATGTGACTGTTCCGAACGCCTGGTTTACAAACCCGAACCACATCGCCGAATGGCCGATGCACCTCGGCAACAGCTACAACTCGCCGGAAAACATCGTCCTTAAGTAATGGAAAGCGTTTCGCCCCGAAGGCTCCCGCCGAAAGTCCGGAGCCTTCGGGGCGAACCGCTGACTCATTCCCCGTCAAAGGTTCAGATGGCGTAAACCGCTTCCCTCTGGCGGGGGAACGGAAAACATCGTCCTTGGGTAGTAGAAAGCGTTTCGTCCCCTGGGCTCCGGCCGCAAGTCCGGAGCCTCCGGCACGACCCGCTGACTCATCCCCGGGCAATGGGGCAAATTTAGGCGCATGACATGCGACGCTATCTGATTCGAAGATTCATGTTCGCCATCCTCACACTGCTGGTGGCGACGATGATGGTCTTCGGCCTGTCCCGGGCCGCCGGCGATCCCCTGCTCCTCTTCGCCAAGCCCGGCGGATACGGCATGAGCCCCGAACGAGTGGAAGACCTAAGCAAGAAGCTGGGTCTGGACAAGCCGTTGGTCATCCAGTACTTCGTTTGGCTGGGCCGCGTGCTCAGAGGCGATCTCGGCGAGACAATCGTCGCGGAAGTACCGGTAAGCAGCTTGATAGTGGACCGCATCGGGCCATCCGTGCAACTGGGCGTGGCCTCGTTCGTATTCGCCATATTTCTTGGGGTGCCGTTGGGAGTCTTGTCCGCAGTCAGACGGGGCTCGGTGTGGGACTATATCGGCCGCGCGCTCGCGCTCTTTGGCCAGGCCGCGCCCGTGTTCTGGCTGGCCATCATGGCGATCTTCCTATTCTCCGTGACACTCGGATGGTTGCCGGTGGGCACAGCCGGACCCGATGACATTCCAATCTGGACGTGGTCCAAGCTCAAATACCTGATCATGCCGGGCATCGTCATGGGATGGGGGCCGGCAGCAGCGCTTCTCCGGCTGACGCGGTCCGCGATGCTTGAGGTTCTCGACTCCGAATACGTCACGCTCGCGCGTGCGAAGGGCGCCAATTCCCGAATCATCATTTGGAAGCACGCATTCCGAAACGCCATCCTGCAGCCGCTGACGGCCGCTGCCATAACGCTGGCCGGATTCATCACGGGCGTGGTGGTGATTGAACGTATATTTGCCTGGCCGGGGATCGGTCAGCTGACGGTGGAAGCCGTCTGGAACAATGACTTTCCCACGCTGACCAGCACCGTTCTTCTGTGGACCGCGATTTTCGTGTTCCTGAACTTCCTGGCCGACATCGCCTACGGGTACTTGAACCCTGTCATCCGATACGAATAGGCGCTCAGAATCGTCCATGGTTGAAAAGGCCGCCATCCTGAATATCCCGGGAATGAGCCATTCGATATGGAGATTCCTGCGCCGATGGCCGATCTTGCCTGTGATCATCCTGATCGCCCTGATCATCATCGGCGTGGGAGCGCCGTTGATCGCTCCGAACGATCCGATAGACCAGGCGCTGCCGCTAAGGAGCGCCAGGCCGTTCTACCAGGACGGGAGCCCCTATATGCTGGGCGGCGATCACGTGGGGCGAGACGTGCTGAGCCGGGTAATTCACGGGGCAAGAATCTCGCTGGCGGTCATGGGGATCGCGCTGTCGGCGGGGATGGTGATAGGCACATCGATGGGCCTCATCGCCGGGTACGCCGGGGGGGTTGTCGACGAAGTGATCACGCGCGTAGTGGACATATGGCTGGGCTTCCCGTTCCTTCTCCTTGCCTTGGTCGTCGCCATCGTTATCGGCGCAAGCTTCAACACCGTGATGGCCCTGATGGTCTTGCTGGCGTGGAGCGCATTCGTGCGAAACGTGCGAGCCGATGTTCTCGTGCTCAAGGAGAGCGACTACGTTGCGTTGGCGAGAGTAGCGGGCGCATCGACGACACGCATTCTCTTCAGGCACATACTCCCGGGAACCATCGGCACGGTCACGGTCATAGCGTCGCTGAGCGTCGGCAGCCTTATCCTTGCGGAGGCCACGCTCAGCTTCCTCGGCGCCGGTATCCCGTCTCCCACTCCATCGTGGGGCAACATGGTTTCCGAAGGGCGCGACTATCTACAGACGGCGTGGTGGACCGCCACGTTCCCGGGCATCGCTCTCTTCCTGACGGTCATGTCCCTGAACTTCCTCGGCGACTGGCTAAGGGACAGGCTCGACCCAAGACTGCGCCAACTGGACTAGGGCCTGTTAAGACTAATACCGTGCAACCGAGCCTCCCAAGACGTCATCCAGTGGCCAGTCGGCCAAGTTCTCCTTCGGGCGTCCAAGATGTCATTGCTATGAAAATAACTTGCAGCGCCCCCTCTTCGTCCGTACCGCGCAGACGGGAATCCAAAACCCCACCCGTGGATTCCGGCTCGGGGGCCGGAATGACGATAGGAAGGGCCGACCCCATTTTCATCACCTCGTGCGGCCTTGGCAAGGCCATAGTGATTCCGAGCGCAGCCGAGGAATCTAAGCGGACATTGGGTCTTCGCGGCACAACTTTAGCAACCACGCCTTGGCTAAAGCCGCAGTGAACCGCGACAGCTTGGTCTTAGGACAAGGTCTTGAGATTCCTCGGCTTCGCTCGGAACGACATTCGATGAAGTATTTGGAATGACAGTCGAAGGAATGAGAATACGTATATTCTTGTGTGAACAGGCCCTGGCGGTGCGGACGTGGTGGACATCGTAACGGGAACCCGCGCCCCCCGTGGACCCCCGATCGGGGTCGGGGTTGACGGGCGGTGGTCGACGTCCCACCGTCATACCAGCGCAAAAACCCCGTCATTCTCGCGAACGCGGGAATCCAGGCGGATGGGCGCGAAATGTCCTTTGGGCACATCCCTTCGCTACGTGCTAATTTAGGTTCCAACAAAGTATCTTTATGGAGTCTTAATGACCTACTTGCTCGCCGGGCTCAGTTACCGGCGATCTCCGGTTGAGGTGCTGGAACGGGTAGCTCCCGGCGCGGAGGAACTTCCCGCCTGGCTCGAACGGCTCGCCGTGCACGCAGGTGGTGGGGTCATTCTGTCGACCTGCAACCGGACCGAGATATACGGCTGGTCCGACTCGACTGAATCTCCCGACCGGCTGATTGAACTCCTCGGCGAGATCGCGAGTCGCGACGGCTCGCCGATGCCGGATTTCCAGGACCACGTATACAGCGCTACGGGTGTGAACGCGGCACGGCATCTCTTCAGAGTCGCATCCGGGCTCGACTCGATGGCGGCCGGCGAGGCACAGATCGCGGGTCAGGTCAGGAGCGCGCTGCGGGCAGCCGGCGAGGCCGGCGGGTTGGCGCCTCGGCTGTCGCGTCTATTCCACACGGCGCTTCGTACGGGACGCCGCATCAGGCAGGCGACCGGCGTCGGAAATGGCCGCATCGGAATTCCGTCGATAGGCGTGCAGTTGCTCGAACGAACCCTTGGCGAACTGTCAGGCCAATCGGTGCTGTTGATCGGCGCCGGCGAGACGGGAACGATGACGGCACGCGCCCTTCGGCGCGCCGGTGTGCGCAGACTGACGGTGACCAGCCGCCGCGCCCACCGCGCCGCCGAGTTGGCAGCCGAGCTTGGCGGCCGTTCGGTGGCGTTCGAGGAACGATTCAACGCGCTGGCGACGGCCGACGTTGTGGTCGCCTGCACCGCCGCGACCGAGCCGGTAGTCGATGCTGACAGCCTGAAGAAGGCCGTCGAAGCGCGCCGCGGCCGTCCCCTGTGTTTCCTCGACCTCGGCATGCCGCGAGACGTCGCGCCCGAAGCGGCGGACCTGGATGGCGTGACAATCCACACTCTCGACCAACTCAACATGATTGCCACCGAACACAGGATAGACAGAGCCACCGCAATCGACGAGGCGGAGGAGATGGTCGATCGCGAACTCGCCAGGTTCGTCGAAAGACAGGTGAGCCCGGCGGCCGAGCCGGTGGTACGGCACCTCGGCGCGCGGGCGGAGCAGATGCGCCAGGAGGAACTCTCACGGGTCGTCAAGAGCCGGCCGGATCTGTCGGCCGAACAGATCGAGGCAATGGACGCGATGACACGGGCGCTCGTCCGCCGCTTGTTGGCCGACCCTATCGCCTTCTTGCGAACGGCGGACCACACGGAAGCGGCCGAGGCGGTTTTGCAGGTATTCTCACTGTACCCGGACGAGGCGCCGGACTGACGGCAGTCCCGCCGCGGCAGCGTTGTCTCGTCCCTTGACAGGTAACCAATCATGGACACCACAAGGTCATCCTCGCTGTACGCCCGTGCGTCACGCCTGATCCCCGGCGGCGTCAACTCTCCTGCCCGGGCCTGGACGGCGGTCGGCGGGCAACCGCTGTTCATTTCGAAGGCGCAAGGGTCCCGAATATGGGATGTCGATGGCAACGAGTTGATCGATTACGTCGGCTCGTGGGGCCCAATGATCCTCGGCCACGCCCACCCCCGAGTGGTAGAGGCGGCGCGACAGGCGGTCGGCGAAGGGACGAGTTTTGGCGCCCCGACGGAGGCCGAACTGCGCATGGCGGAACTGGTCACCGAGGCCCTCCCGTCGGTCGAAATGGTGCGTTTCGTCAATTCCGGAACCGAGGCGGCAATGTCGGCCCTAAGGCTGGCGCGGGCCCACACCGGCCGGTCAAAAATTCTCAAGTTTGAGGGCGGTTACCACGGTCACGACGATGCCCTGCTTGTCGAAGCGGGATCCGGTGTTGCGTCGCACGGCATCGCGACCTCTGCCGGGATCCATCCCGAATACGCGGCGAGCACCCTCGTTGCGCCCTACAACGAT
>JAKZUY010000172.1:0-3192 GCA_047516345.1 Dehalococcoidia bacterium
GTACAGCGATACATCGAGCACGTGCAGGACCTGGTCGACCAGTACAATCCTGGCGAATACAACCCTGACAAGACTGCTGAAATCATGGAGTCCAAGGGTTATGCAAAGGACTCCGACGGATACTGGGCGAAAGACGGCGAACGTCTGACATTCGTCGTCAGCTCGGCCGCATGGCGCGACCATCACCTGCCCCCCGCGGTCCAGCAGTGGAGGGACGCCGGGTTCGACGTAGCGTCGAAATCCTGGGACGGGGACAGCGCCATGGAGTCTCTGCTTTCCGGCGAATGGGACATCTACAACGAGGTCCACTGCGGCAGCCTGACCGACCCGTTCGAAACCCTGAACGACTTCCACTCGAAGTGGTCCCGACCTGAGGGCGAACCGCAACCGTACAGGCACGCCACGAGTCGATACTCGAATCCTGAGTACGATGACATCATCGACAAGATGGAGGCCATGGAGCCGTCTCCGGACGACCCCGCATACATCGAACTTTTACGTGCGGCAGTCGAGATCTTCCTCAGAGACGTACCGGAAATCGTCTGGGGTGAAGAGCGTCACGCGGTGACATTCAACGAAACTTACTGGACCGGGTGGGCGACTGAAGAGAACCCGATCGCAGGTCCGTTCTTCTGCTGTTGGTCGTCTCCGTACTTGATCATTTTGGAGCTGGAAGCCGTCCAGCCCTGACGAAGCGTTTGAGTACGCGTCATTGATCAGATTCTGGCAAACTGGGCGGCGAGGGGTTAGACCCCGCGCCGCCTTGCCGATGCTCTGGCAGCGCGTCATTGACTCCCTTGTCGTCCATGCGCCCCGATAGCGAACAGGGGCGGAATCTCGCGGGCAGAACGGATTCTCCAATGGGCAGCGGAACGACACTCAGAGCCCTCACCACTGGCCTGCTCGCATCGCCCCGGCGCTCGGGGCAATGCAATTGACCCTGCTTGCCGGCGCTTTCGCCAGGCCCCGGTCCGAATAACTCAACAAAGACAATGACTCTCGGATACGTAGGAAGACGACTCGGACTGTTCTGTTTCATCGCTGTGGCGGCGTTCAGTCTCAATTTCATGGTCCCCCATATTCTGCCCGGAGACCCCATCCGGGAGCGGTTTACCACCCTCCAGGGATATGGCGGCCAGTTCAAGGCGGATGTTGAAGACCTAATCGCTATATATGACAAGAAATTCGGATTTGATCAGCCGCTGTGGAAGCAGTACCTTCGGTATTGGGGTGACGTATTACGCGGAGATCTGGGTCAGTCGGCTTCGCACTTCCCGGCCGAAGTGACCACCATGCTCAGGATTACCCTGCCCTGGTCGATTGGACTGCTCGTCACCGCGACCGCCATATCTTTCGCGATCGGCACCCTGTTGGGCGCTTTGCTGGCCTGGCCGGCCTTGCCCAAAGCCTTTCGCGGGAGTCTGACGAGCACGGTCCCATTGATGATGGTCGCAGCATCAATACCGTCGTTCCTGATCGGGATAGTGCTCGTCTTCTTCTTCGTAATCATCTGGAATTTCTTCCCGCCGGGCAGAGGAATTGCGGTCGGGGTAGAAGTGGGATTTGGCTGGAAATCGATATCCAGCATGATCGATCACGCCTTTTTGCCAGCCATGTCGATGGTATTGGCGACGGCGGGACTTTACGCTCTCACCATGCGCGGGATGATGGTTACCGTGATGGGTGAGGACTACATCACGCTGGCAAAAGCCAAGGGTCTGAAGGGCGCCCGCATATTCCTGTGGTACGCGTTGCGCACCGCCCTGTTGCCCCAGGCGACGGCCCTGGCCCTGTCGATCGGCCACGTGGTGACCGGTTCGATTCTTGTCGAAACCGTGTTTGCCTACCCGGGAGTCGGTAATCTGCTCTTCGAGTCCATCCGATCAAACGACTTCTTCATGATCCAGGGCATTGCTGTCATTCTTATCCTTGCGACCGCGGTGTCGCTGTTGTTTATGGACCTTCTATACCCGTTAATCGATCCAAGAATCCGGTCCGGCCAGACGTAAGGCAGGCAATGTTTCAGCAGGTCTCATACTATTCGGCCCGAATTCAACCCATGTTGAGGATTCGGTCTACAGCAGATTGGATCAACTCCAACCGCGTGCTCGCCGCAGGGCTCCTGTTGGCGGCAATACTCTTGTTCGTCGGATACGTGGGTCCGTTTCTCGTAGATCACGACAATGCCCGACTGGGCGCAGCGACGCCGCGACAGTCCCCCAGCGCCGAACACTTTTTCGGTACGGACGTGCAGGGCAGAGATTTGTGGACGTGGTGGGTCCTCGGAATGGGCCAGACCCTCAAGGTGGCATTTATCGCCGGGTTTCTGGGCACGGGCGCCGGACTAATGCTGGGCCTGGTGGCCGGGTATTTCGGAGGGCTGCTGGATTCGGTAATCAGGACCGTCAGCGACGTTGCGATCACGATCCCGGCCATCGCCATCCTTGTCCTTGTGGGAGTCGTGGTCCGCGAAATGACCGTCGAGTTGATGGCTCTAATCGTGGCGTTTCTTACCTGGACGCAGCCCACCAGGACAATACGGGCACAGGTGCTCACACTAAGGGAGCGGGCCTACATCCATATTGCCAGGCTCAACGGCATGGAAGGACCCGAATTGATATTCAGGGAGATCATGCCCAACCTGCTTCCGTTCCTCGCCACCCAGTTTGTCTGGGCTTTCTCTGTGGCCGTTCTCGCCACGGTGGGCCTTGAAGCGCTGGGACTCGGCCCCAAGAACGACGTAACCCTGGGTATGACCGTCTACTGGGCCAGATTCTCTTCGGCGATTTTGCGCAATATGTGGTGGTGGTGGGGACCCCCGATCGCCTCAATCGCCGCAATTTTCATAGCCCTCTACATGCTATCGATCGGTCTGGACCGATACGCCAATCCGAGATTGCAGCGCAACTGACATTATGACCGGCAGTGCTCAAGACAACAGATCGGCGGCGGCTACGTCCATCCGGCCGGCCGCGGGCGCACAGGCGGAGGTCGCGGATGACAGCGGTGTCCTGCAAGTCGAGGATTTGCGGGTGCAGTACGGCACTCCACGCGGTCCGGTCAAAGCCGTAGATGGCGTCAGCTTTGAGATCAGGCCGGGCGAGCGTTTCGGTCTTGTTGGCGAGTCGGGATCGGGTAAAACCACGACGGCGTTCGCATTGATGCGGCTTATCGAACCTCCCGGTGAAATCA
>JAKZUY010000173.1:0-9084 GCA_047516345.1 Dehalococcoidia bacterium
ATGACGGGCGCTCTCAAGAACGCTTTTGGGGGTCTGTTGCACCGCTACAGGCACTGGACGCACTCGGTGATCCACGAAACACTCGTGGACCTGCTGCAGATTCAACGCGAGATCCACTCCGGCCTGTTCGCAGTCATGGACGGTACGTTCGCAGGCGACGGCCCCGGTCCGCGAGCGATGCGCATTCATACCAAGAACGTCATCCTGGCGAGCGCTGATCAAGTGGCGATCGACTCCGTAGCGGCGTCGATGATGGGGTTCGACCCGATGAGCATCCCGATGATCCGTATCGCCCACGAGCTTGGGCTAGGCGTCGGAAATCCCTCCGAGATCGAAGTGCTGGGTGACGACGTGGCGGGCGTCGACTGGCAATTTTCGGCGAACGAAAGTACGTTTGCGAGCCGCGGGCAGCGTCTGATTTATCACGGACCGCTCAAGCCGCTCGAGAATCTACTGCTAAGGTCGCCGCTGGTACCGTGGTCCTTTTGGGCGTCGAACGTTTACCACAATGATTTTTGGCTGCGATTCATCGGCCGCAAGCGAGTGCGCGAAGCGATGAACACCCCGTGGGGCCGGCTCTTCCAGCAATACTGATCTGCACGGCTACCCGGCGCAGCATCATGCGCCCGCAGGCGGGTGCCCGTTGCCGGGGGGCGGCGGCCCGACCTCGTTGGTGTACACACCGAGATCGCGGCCCTGGTGCACGTGCAGCACGAAGTCGTCCCGCTGCAGGCCAACCGCGTCGATGATGTTCTCATCCACTATCGACACGATCTCCTGAATACCCTCCTGCGTCAGGCTTTCGGCGACTGTAAGCGTGCCGTGGACCATCGTGTTGGTGAAGTGCAGGTCCAGCCGTCCAACCGGCCCGCCCTCTTCGAGGATCGTGTAACACTCAGAATACGGGGTCCTGCACTCGCGTTCAAAATAGAAGTTCGCCATGTCTGTCCATTCGGTCCACGGGCAAAAGGCGCGTGTATCTGTGGAGTTACGGCCTCGAGCAGGATCTACGTCCTGATCTGACCGTCGCCCCTTACGACCCATTTGTAGCTTGTCAGTTCCCGCAGCCCCATTGGTCCCCTGGCGTGGAGCTTGTTCGTGCTGATCGCGACCTCGGCGCCCAAGCCAAATTCACCTCCGTCGTTAAAGCGGGTGGAGGCGTTTGTGAAGACTGCTGCTGCGTCCACCATCGAGATGAACGCTTCGGCCGTCGCAACGTCTTCCGTGACGATAGCCTCGGAGTGCCCGGAACCGTACGTCCCGATGTGTGACAGGGCCTCGTCCAGGCCGTCCACGATCTTCACCGAGGCGATCAGGTCCAGGAACTCTGTCCCGAAGTCCTCTTCGGTTGCCGCCTTTAAGTCGGCGCCGTTGTCATCGGTGTGCAATATCGACAGGGTTCTACGATCGCACCTCATCTCGACGCCGTGACCGGCGAACTCGCGGGCCAGATCGGGCAGGAATTCGCCCGCTATCGCCGAGTCGACCAATACAGTGTCGAGCGCGTTGCAGACCGTCGGCCGCTGCACCTTGGCGTTGACCACTATTTCGCGGGCCTTTTCAAGGTCTGCAGCCGAATCGACGAACGTATGGCAGACACCGATGCCGCCCGTCACCGCGGGCATGGCCGCAGTCTCCGCCACGAAGTGGACCAACTCGGCGCTCCCCCTCGGCACCATGAGGTCTATCTCGTCTTTCATGGCGAGCATGTCCCGCACGAGCGCTCGGTCGGTTGACGCCACGAACTGCACGGCGTCGGCCGGCAAGTCGCTCGAGTCCAGGGAATCGGTGATGATGTTCACCAACGCCTTGTTGGTGTTGAACGCCTCTTTGCCGCCTCGCAGAATGACCGCGTTGCCGGACTTGAGGCACAGTGAAGCGATGTCCACAGTGACGTTGGGGCGGCTCTCGTAAATCGTGCCGATTACGCCTAGAGGGACGCTAATTCGCTGGACTTGCAGGCCGTTCGGCCGGGTTGTCTCGTCGAGTACCTCCCCGATGGGATCCGGCAGTCGGGCGATGACTCCCAAAGCTCCTGCCATATCCGCAACCCGCTCCTCGTTTAGCGTCATCCGTTCGGTGATGTGTTCGCCCAGTCCTGCCCGCTCCGCCTCGGTGAGGTCCACCGCATTGGCGTCTAAAACCTGCCCGCACCGTTCGTCTAAGGCCGCGGCGATAGAGAACAGCGCAGCGTTCCGCTCTTCGGTGGAGGAAGTCGCCAGTTTTCGGGCCGCTGCCCGCGCCCTCAGCGCCTGCTTTTTAAGTGTGGCGGATGTAGTCAACAGGAATCTTCGCTATCTCTTTCGGCAGGGCGGAGGTGTCATAAGACGAATATACGCAAACACGCGGGGCCGTTGCCCGCCCAATCTAATACGCACCGCGAATTCGGCAGGGCGGAGTTTCCGTTTGGCCCCAACCATTTCGAAACCAGGGCGATGTTCATTCATACCCGTCGGCGTTCCCGCCGTTCCTAGCTGAGAACTATCTGCAGCGCCCGAAGCATTGCGAACGTGTCGACGTATTCGACGCCAAACTCGTCGCAAACCTCAGGAATCTTGACATTGTTTCTGGCATGTGGCGCTGGCAATTCATGCGTTACAACCACGCAGCTACAGGCCTTGGCGAAGGCTACCAGCCAGCCGTCCGCTCCTGATGCGAATCTGTGCTTCGCAGCGTCAGTGTACTGGCTTTTACCGACCGCCCAGCCCATTATGCCCGCATAAACATCGACTACGTCCTGCCGATTCGTGGTAGCGAAGGCATCTTTGAATTCGGCGCTTGCCCAATCAGCCAGGTCATCGTTTCCTCTGTCCAACTCTTGCTTGACCCGATCGATGCTCTTGATCCGGCCGACGGTGGCGTATTGCTGCAGACCTTGCCAAAAGCCAGGCGCCAGATCAAAAGCATAGTAGCGACGCGCAGCCTCCATGAATACGTTTGCGTCGAGGACAAAGACCGGACTATTCATATCCGGTCATAGTGCCGCCCTTTTCAATGTGGGCCGCGTATTCCTCGAAGGTCTTTCCGTACAGGCCGGTGAGCCGATAGGCTTCGGAGTAGAGCAGATTGCCCTCTCGTGTGGCCTGGACTACCGCGGCTGCAAATGGCCGTCCAACTCGAAAGTTTTGGTTGGCGTAGAAATTGCCACCTCCGGACGGTCCAAGGTTCCGGCTAGCCTGGTTCTCACGATAGAAATCCCAGAATTCGTCTCTGGCAATAAGTTTCAGGTCCAATGCCCTGCGGGCGGCAACTATCTCGCTGACCTTGAAACGACGGGCTATCACCTGAAGTCGCACGTCTCCGCCCTGCATGTCATGCCAGGCCTCGCGCAAGAGATTAGACGGCACAAGGAATTCGGCTGCTGCTTGATTACAAAGCTGTTCCGTCGGGTCATCTGCTGGCTGCATCCCCCGTAGATCAAATGCGGCACTGATACCGAGGAATAAATGGGCCAACTCGTGAGCGAGTGTGAACATCTGAGCCGATTTGGCGTCGGCATTGTTCACGAAGACAAGCGGCGCGTAGTCGTCTACGAGTACGAAGCCGCGGAATTCTCCGGGGTCGAGCTTACGACTAGTGTTGTTGCCAACGACACCGTTGAGGACGACCAGCACACCCTCGTCTTCCATGGCTCGCCGAAGTGCGCCCAGAGCTTCTGTCCAAGTGGAATACTCGGCTGCCCACTCTACGCTCAACCCAACAGTGGATCGCATCTGATCCGCTATCGCAACGGGGCCTTCGTCCGGCATTGCGGAGCCGACAAAATTGAGGCGTTCCTGCCCCTGATCCACCAGGAACTCGTGCATCCAGGCTTGGCGCAACTGCATTGTGTGGACCGTCTCGATCAGATCAGGGCTTGGCCTGCCTGTAATCTCATCCCCCTGTGTCCTGAAATGGCTGATCGGTAATCTGTCGACCGGGGGTTCTTTCAGAAGCAGGTAGCCAAGAGGAGTAAAAGTGGCCTTTGCTAGGGATTCTAATTGGCGCAGTGTGGGCTGACTCGCGCCATTCGCCCACTCTTGAATTCGAGGGAATTTGCCCTCAAGAGAATCCAAGCTTCGTCCAGAACGGCTAACCGCCCAATACAAGACGCTTTCAGTTATTGCGACCCGGCTCATGATGTTCTTCCGGCGGCGGACCGGCTCAGGGGATGAACTCGCTGCTATCCTACCTCGCCGCAATAAATGGCCGCGCAATGGCCAACTCGGCGAGGATGGGCCAATTTGGTCTCGCTGGGGTTCGTTCAGGCTCAGACTACGGCCATGTTGTCCCGGTGGACCACTTCGGGGCCGTATTCGCGGCCAAGCAGGCCGCGGACCTCTCCCGACTTTCGGCCCTTGATGACTGCGAGATCGTCCGAGCTGTAGTTTGCGACGCCCCAGGCAACCACCGCGCCTCCGGCGTCCTTAATGGCGATGATTTCCCCTCGACCGAAATCACCCTCGACGTCGGCAACCCCCGCGGGCAGCAGGCTCGTGCCGCCGTTTCTGACCGCGCTGGCCGCGCCGTCGTCAACGAGAACCCCGCCGCGATGCTCTGTCACCCCGGTGAGTACCCATCGTTTGCGGCTTTCCATGTGCGAAACGTTGCTCCGGAAGCGCGTCCCCAGCATCTCCCCCTCATACAGGCGGCTGAGAACATTCTTTGTTCTGCCTGAGGCAATCACCACCTCCGTGCCCGAGGCCGTCGCCAATCGCGCCGCCTCTACCTTGCTGGCCATCCCACCCCGGCCGCGACCGTCACGCGATTCACCCGCCACCTCAACGACGCGGTCGTCGATCTCCGTCACCTCCGAAATGAACTGCGCATCGGGGTCGATGTCCGGGTCCGCGGTAAACAGGCCATCCATCTCGCCAAGCAGCACAAGCAGGTCTGCGTCAATCGAGTTGGCGACCATGGCCGACAGCCGGTCGTTGTCACCGTACGAACCGCCTTCCAGTTCGTCCACGCCCACTACGTCATTCTCGTTGATGACGGGAATGGCGCCGATCTCCATGAGCGTTTCGAGGGTGTTGCGAAAATTTAGATAGCCGAGACGGTTTTGCAAGTCTCCGCGAGTGACCATTGCCTGGGCCACCGTGTCGCCGTGGCTGCTGAACAAGCGTTCGTACATGTGCATCAGCCTGGCCTGGCCGATGGCAGCGAGCGCCTGGCGGTACGCCAGCGTCCAACGATTAAACCGGCCGACTTGCCCGCGTTGCGCGATCGCCTCCCGGCCAAGGGCGACGGCCCCCGACGTGACGATGAGGACCTCGCAACCTCGCCGACGGACATCGGCGACCTGGTCGACCAGCGACGCCGCAACACGCTCGTCCAGGGTGTCGCGCCCGCCGGTAAGCAGGTTGGTCCCGAACTTGACGACGATTCTTCCCGGCGTCCGCCGGTCCTTGTTTTGGGCGGCCCTTTTAACGGCGCGTGATCTCGCGGTCAAGAAGGACTCCAGGAAATCATTGGTGTGGCCAACTGCCTGTATTATATCCGCAGGCGGGGTGTCCGCCCTCGCAGCCTTGCGGCTTGCGAACGGGACAAAAGTGACCAGGCCAGGGTGTTTGCCCCTGGCCGTCTGGGCGTTATGGATGGTATTGGCTCTGTTGCCGCATCCGGTAACTGAATGACTCTGAGCGGTCTTCTCCCGCTGCTGACGCGCAACAGTCAGTTCGGGGAACTCATCGATGCCCTTCGTCTGGGAATGGGACGAGAGGCAATTGTTGCGCCCGATCCTGCTACCGCATACCTGGTAGCGGCGATCTGGCGCGAGTTCGGCGCGCCCGTCGTAGTCGTGACGCCCAGCCCTGAAGCGGCCCGCAGGCTGGCCGATCAACTGGGCGTGTGGCGGGGCGATGCGCCGATATTTCAGTTCGCTGAAACGGAAAACATCCCGTTCGAACACTACGTGCCGGACATGTTGAGCACGCACCAGCGGCTACAGGCCCTGGCCGCCCTGATCGACCCTCCGACCGGCGAGAAGCCGGTGGTTGTCGCGTCCATCCAGGCGGTGGCGCAATCAACGATCGACCGTGCGACCTTCGACCAGGCGACCAGCACGATTTGCGCCGGCGATTCCGTCTCGCCGGCCGATCTGGTCCGGCGTTGGACCGACATCGGTTACAGGATCGAACCGACGGTCGAGGTTCCCGGGTCGGCGAGTCGTAGGGGCGGAATTCTCGATGTCTTCCCGGTGACTTCTCCTCAACCTGCGCGCATTGATTTCTTCGGAGACGAAGTAGAGAGCATCAGGCTGTTCGACCCCTACACCCAGCGTTCGACCGGGACCGTCGATTCGATCACCATCCCCCCGGCTCGCGAGACTCTGCCCTCGATCGCCAACGAAGAACGCGTGCAGAACCTGCTGGGTAAGCTCAATCTGGACTGGTGCGGCCCCGAGTTGCAGCAACGCATCCCGGCCGAGTTGGGTCAGGCGTTGCGGGGCGAACTTACAGACCGGCTCAGTTACTACTCCGGGTTTTTCACCGGCGGCTCGCTATTCGACTACCTGCCGGACGATTCCTTGCTGGTCGTCTTGCGCCCGACCGGAGTGGAGGAGGCGGCTCGCAACACCGATGGCCGACTATCGGCGCTGCGCGAGCGTAAAGAGCGGAGGGGCGAAGCGCCTCGCCGGTTCCCGCTGCCGCACATCGAGTGGGGCTTTTTGGCTGACGCTATGTCGAACCGGTCACGCCGTCTGGACATTTCTCCGTGGGGCGCGGGTTCGCCGGATCGGCACCCGGAGGATCTGGCAGACGCCATTGGAGACCGGGCTCGCCGCCTCGAAATATCTCCATGGGGCATGGGCTCGCCGGATCAGCAAGATCAGGGGGAAGAACGGCGCGCACCGTCACAAGACGCTCATGGCCTCATAGACGACATGACGCGGCTGCCACTGGAACCGGCGCCACTGGCCGGCCGGAGTATCGAGCGGGCGTTGGAATTGGCGGGCCACGGAAGCAACTCGGGCCGCCGGTACGTGTTCATGACCAACCACGCCCTGCGGGTGGCCGACGTGGCGAATGAACGCGGCCTGAACGCCCGCGTCGAAATGGGTCTGGACGAAACGCCTGCAGAGGGCGCGGTGAGAATCGTCCAAGGCCACCTGCGGCAGGGATTCACGTTGGGGGGAAAGCCCGGCGAAGGTTTTACGGTCCTGACGGACCACGAAATATTCGGAGTCACCAAAGAACGCCGGCGTGTGCGCAGGCGGCACGTGCGGAGGGGGCCGCTGCTGGAGCAACTCAAGCCCGGGTCGTTCGTCGTGCATGTGGAGCACGGTGTCGCGAGGTTCACCGGGACTCACGTGATGGACTCACGCGATGGCCGGGAGTTTCTCGTCCTCGAATATGCCGACGGAGACAAACTCTACGTTCCAACCGATCACCTGGACCGCATCCAGTTCTACCACGGCTCGGGCGATGCTCAACCCAGACTGACTCGGCTGGGTACGCAGGAGTGGAGCCGTGCAAAGGCCAGGGCGAGGCGGGCGACGGAGCAGCTTGCAGGGGAGTTGATGGCCTTATACGCCGCCCGATCGGTGGTCGCCGGGTTCCAGTGCGAAGCCGACACGCCGTGGCAGGATGCGCTCGAGGCCAGCTTCCCGTACGAGGAGACGCCGGACCAACTCACGACCATCGACGCGGTCAAGGAAGACCTCCTCGCGCCGCAACCAATGGACCGGCTGGTGTGCGGGGACGTCGGGTACGGCAAGACTGAGGTGGCGCTGAGGGCGGCTTTCAAGGTCGTTCAGTCGGGCCGCCAGGTCGCCATCCTCGTGCCGACCACCGTGCTCGCCCAGCAACACTTCGCCACGTTCACCGAACGGCTTGCGCCGTATCCTGTGAGGGTGGAGATGCTGTCCCGCTTTCGCAGCCCGGCGAATCAAAAGACGGTCGTCGCCGGCCTCGCCTCGGGCGAGGTCGACATCTGCATCGGCACCCACCGGATCTTGCAGCGGGATGTTTCGGTGAAGAATCTGGGCCTGGCAGTGATCGACGAAGAGCACAAGTTCGGGGTGACCCACAAGGAACGACTGAAGCAGTTGCGGACACAGGTGGACGTGCTGACCCTTTCGGCGACGCCGATTCCCCGCACGCTTCACATGGCGCTGGCCGGCGTGCGGGACATGAGCACCATCGAAACCCCGCCGGAGGAGCGGTTGCCGATCAAGACATACGTGTCGGAGGATAACGACGAGCTTGTGCGGGAGGCCATCCTGCGCGAGCTGGACCGCGGCGGCCAGGTGTTCTTCCTGCACAACCGCGTCCGGACGATCGAACGCGTGGCCGCGCACATTCAGGAGTTGGTCCCGGAGGCCCGCATCGGCATTGGCCACGGTCAGATGCCGGAGAACGAACTGGAGACGGTGATGTCGGACTTCTCGGAGCGCGAGTTCGACGTGTTGGTTTGCACGACGATCATCGAGTCCGGTATCGACTTGCCGAATGTGAATACGCTGGTGATCGACCGGGCCGACATGTTTGGGCTTTCGCAGCTTTACCAGGTGCGCGGGCGCATAGGCAGGGGCACGAACCGGGCCTATGCGTATCTGATGGTGCCGCGTGGACGGCAACTGTCGGAGAATGCCGAGCAGAGGCTCAACACGATCCTCGCCGCCACCGAACTGGGCGCAGGGTTTCAGATCGCCATGCGGGACCTGGAGATTCGGGGCATGGGGAACATCCTCGGCGCCGAACAGAGCGGCCACATAGCCGCGGTGGGGTTCGATCTTTACTCGAAACTACTGGCGGACACGGTTCGGGACATCAAGTCCGGCGCCGATCCGGGACGAAGCGCACCGGTAGAGTTTTCGACGGTGCGGGTCGACCTCGGGTTGGACGCTCGAATCCCGGACAGCTTCATTGAGGACCTTGCGCAGCGGCTCACTGTGTATCAACGGCTGGCAAGAATGCACTCTTCCAACGAGATCGACGACTTGCGTGAAGAGCTATGGGACCGATTCGGGCCGGTGCCGCGGAACGTCGACTTACTCCTTGACGCGGCGCGTATAAGGGTGCTGGCCGAACAGTCGGGAGTCGATTCGGTCGTGGTGAGGGAAGACACGTTGATACTGGCTCTAAGCGAGCCCACGGGGGG
>JAKZUY010000174.1:0-6230 GCA_047516345.1 Dehalococcoidia bacterium
GTTCCATGACCGCCAGCGACTCTTCAAGCCAGTCGTCCGCGTCGCGATCGATGTCGACGCGTATCTGCATATGCCCGACGTGGACTCCCCGCCCGAGGGAGCGTTGCAACGCTTGCCTGGCGCCACCCGTGGCCTCCTTCAGCGTCAGTGTCAACGAGTCTTCCCTCGCTACTATCGAATCGATTCCGGACTGTTCCGCCAGCGCCCTTATGCGCGCCGCGTCGAGTAACAGGTCGACGTTCCGCGGCACCGGTCCGAACCGGTCCCACAGCTCCTCACGCAGGTCGTCGATCTCACTGGAGGAGTGCATTCTTGCCAGCCGCTGGTACACAATGAGCCGCTGCGCAAGATCCTCGATGAAGCTGTCGGGTATGCGGGCGTCCAGGCCGAGGTCGACCCGCACTGTCGAAAACTCGACCGGCGCGCTTCTAGTTGGATCGGCACCGGACTTGAGGTCATGAACCGTGTCTGCAAGCAGTTTCGAGTAAAGATCGAACCCCACGGCGGCTATGTGCCCGCTCTGCTCGGCGCCGAGAATGTTGCCCATGCCCCGAATCTCCAGGTCCCGCATGGCGATCTGAAATCCGGCGCCCAGTTCAGTGGCGGCAAGGATCGTGTTGAGTCTCTGCTCGGCAGTTTCCGAGAGTTGCCTGCCGCGCGGCACCATTAGATAGGCATAGGCCCGGTTCGTGCCTCGGCCGATGCGCCCGCGCACCTGGTAAAGCTGCGACAGCCCGAACATGTCGGCGCGGTCGATTACCAGCGTGTTGACGTTCGGCAAATCGATACCGGACTCGATGATCGTGGTGCAGACCAGCACGTCGAAATCGCGCTCGGAGAAGTCCGACATGACCTTCTCCAGTTCGTCTTCGGGCATCTGCCCGTGTCCGATGCCTATGCGGGCCTCCGGGACCAGGCGCTGAATGTGTGCGGCCACGCGTTCTATCGTCCGGACGCGGTTGTGCAGGTAGAAGACCTGGCCGCCGCGGTCCAGCTCGCGGAGGACGGCCTCGCGCACAAGCTCGTCGTTCTCCTCCGACACATAGGTCTTGATCGGCAGCCGCTCCTCCGGCGGAGTCTCGATGGTGCTCATGTCCCGCACGCCGGCCAGCGCCATGTGAAGCGTGCGCGGAATGGGCGTGGCCGAGAGGGTCAGCACGTCGACCTGGGTCCGTAACTGCTTAAGTCGTTCCTTGTGGGTCACTCCGAACTTGTGTTCCTCGTCGATCACCGCCAACCCCAGATTCTTTACCGAAACATCCCGCTGCAATATGCGGTGGGTCCCGATGCAGATATCGACCGCACCCGAGGCGAGGCCGGCGACGACCGACTTTTGGTTCGACGGACTGCGGAAGCGCGACAGCATCTCGACCCTGACCGGATACGGCGCCAGCCTCTCGGTGAACGTGGCGAAGTGTTGTTGGGCGAGCACGGTGGTCGGTACGAGGATGGCGACCTGGCGGCCAGACTGCACAACCTTGAAAGCGGCCCTCAGCGCTACCTCGGTCTTGCCGTAACCGACGTCCCCGCACACCAACCGGTCCATCGGTTGCGACGCGAGGAGGTCCTCCTTGACCGCGTCGATAGTAGTGAGTTGGTCCGGTGTTTCCTCGTACGGAAAGCTGGCCTCAAGCGCGTCCTGCCAAGGCGTGTCAGCATCGGACTGGAACCCGGCGACTACCGAGCGTGCGGCGTACAGCGCCATCAATTCCCCGGCAAGCTGCTCCGTCGCCCGTCTTGCCCTGGCTTTGGCGCGGCTCCACTCCTGTGTGCCCAGCCTCGTAAGCCGGGGTTGAGCATCGCCCGAGCCGTGGTAGAACTGGATACGGTCCAGGTGATCGGTTGGAACGTAGAGTTTGTCTTCCTCGGCGTATTCAAGGACCAGGAACTCCCGGCCATCGCGTGAGTCCATCACGTGAGTCCCGGTGAACCTCGCGACACCGTGCTCGACGTGCACGACGAACGATCCGGGCTTGAGTTGCTCAAGCAGCGGTCCCTTGCGCACATGCCGCTTGCGCACGCGCCGGCGTTCCTTCGTCACGCCGAATATTTCGTGGTCCGTCAGCAGTGTGAAGCCGTCGCCGGGCCTGCCGCCCAACGTGAATCCCTGCCGCAAATGGCCCTGAACGATATTCACTTTGCCTTTTGACGGCGTTTCATTCAGAGACGTTTCGACGCGTGCGGTCAGGCCTCGTTCATTCGCCACGTCGGCTACCCGCAAGGCGTGGTTTGTCATGAACACGTACCGGCGGCCGGAGTTGCTCCCGTGGCCCGCCAATTCCAGTGCCCGCTCGATGCTCCGGCCGCCCAGAGGCGCCGGTTCCAGCGGTAACCGCTTCATGTCGTCGATGCTGTCGTGCGCGGGAGTAAGCGCGGCCTGTGCCTGGATGGTTGACGTCTCTTCCCCGCCATCCGGATGATCGGGAGAGCCGATGCCCCACGGAGAAATTTCGAGTCGGCGGGGTCGGTTGGAAATGGCGTCTGCCAGGAAACCCCACTCGATGTGCGGCAGCGGGAAGCGGCGAGGCGCCTCGCCCCTCCGCTCCTTGCGCTCGCGCAACGCCGACAGTCGGCCGTCGGTGGTGCGAGCCATCTGCTCCACCTCTGACGGCCGCAAGACGATCAGCAAAGAGTCGTCCGGCAGGTAGTCGAACAGCGAGCCGCCGTTGAAAAACCCGGAGTAGTAACTGAGCCGGTCCGTTAGTTCACCCCGCAACGCCTGACCCAGTTCGGACGGGATGCGCTGTTGTAACTCGGGGCCGCACCAATTCAGATCGAGCGTCCCCAACAAATTCTGGACACGTTCTTCGCTTGCTAACGAGGGCAGAGTCTCGCGGGCCGGGGGGATTGTGATCGAATCGACGGCGCCGGTCGACCGCTGAGTATCGGGGTCGAATAGCCTGATGCTATCTACTTCGTCTCCGAAAAAGTCGAGCCGAGCAGGGTGAGGTGAAGTCACGGGGAAAACGTCGAGAATACCGCCCCTGCGGCTGGCCGAACCCGGCACCTCGACCGTCGGTTCGATCCTGTAACCGATGTCGGTCCAGCGCCGGACCAACTCGGCCGGCGAGACGGAATCGCCAACGCGTATTATGCTCGCGGCCCGATCGAATGCTGCGCGGTCAAGTGTCGTCTGCCCGGCTGCCTGAATGGACGTGACGACGATCGGCGGTTGGCTGGCCGGAGAGTCGATCAGCGCGGCCAGGGCCTGTAGCCGTTGGTGCGTGCTCAACATGTCCGGTATGTAGTGTTCGAACGGTATGTTTTCCGTTTCGGCGAACTGAAAAACCGGCGAATCGTCGCGCCACACGCCCAGTTGATCGGCGAGCCTGCGGGCCGCCTCGGGGTTGGGTGTTACAACGACGACGGGCGCGCCGAACTCGCGCCAGATCGCCGCTACCAGGTATGCGGTAGCAGGGTCAGGCGCAACAACCGCCTCTCGTCCGGTTCCCAGACGGAGTGCATCGATGAGTTCCCCGAACTGCTTGTTACGCGTCAGCAGCGGGAGCAGACCGCTTAGAGTCATTCAGTTACCAGTTGCGGCAACAGAGTCAATACCACCCAAAACGCCCAAACGGCCAGGGGCAAATACCCTGGCCTGGCCATATTTTGTGCCAGTCGCAAGCCGCAAGGCCGCGAGGGCGGACAACCCGCCCGCGGATATAATACAGGCCGTCGGCCACACCAATGTTTTCCCGGAGCCCTCCTTGACCGCGAGATCGCGCGCCGTTCGAAAGGCCGCCCAAAACAAGGATCGACGGATCCCGGGCAGAATCGTCGTCAAGTTCGGGACAAACCTGCTTACCGGCGGGCGCGACACCCTGGACGAGCGCGTGGTCGCGTCACTGGTCGATCAGGTCGCCGATGTCCGCCGGCGGGGCGGCGAAGTCCTCATCGTCACGTCAGGCGCCGTCGCCCTTGGGCGGGAGGCGATCGCGCAACGCGGGAGCGGCGGCCGGTTTAATCGCTGGACGCTGGCGTACCGACAGGCGCTGGCAGCCATTGGCCAGGCCAGGCTGATGCACATGTACGACCGGCTATTCAGCGGCCACGGCGACACCGTGGCCCAGGCTCTGGTCACCCGCGGGGACCTGCAAAACCGTCTCGGCTATCTGAATCTTCGCAACACCCTCGAAACGCTGATGGAGATCGGCGCCATACCCGTCATCAACGAAAATGACGTGGTGGGAGTCGACGAACTCGAGGGCGGTTCGTACGGGGACAACGACCGGTTGTCGGCCATGGTCGCCAACTCAATCGACGCCGATCTGCTCGTCCTGCTCGGTGAGATGGACGGCCTGTTTACCGCCGACCCGGACATCGACCCGGACGCGCAGTTCATTCCGGAGGTGACGGAGATCGACGACCGCGTCATTGCGGTGGCAGGCGAATCCCGCGACGGGCGCGGCCGGGGCGGAATGGCCAGCAAGGTCGAGGCGGCACGATTGGCGACGGCCTCGGGCACGGATGTCGTGATCGCCTCCGGTCGAACAAAAAATGTTCTCACGCGCCTGTATGAAGGGGAGATGTTGGGAACGCGGTTTCACAGCAACGTGTCGCGCGTGGAGAGCCGCAAACGATGGGTTCTCACCGGGGTGACCGAGCATCGCGGCGGGGTACTCGTTGACGACGGAGCGGCCAGCGCGGTCAGAAACGACGGTACAAGCTTGCTGCCCGCCGGGGTGGCCGGTGTCGAGGGCAACTTCGGGCGAGGCGACATCATCGCCATCAAAGATGCCGGCGGCGGCGTGGTTGCCTGGGGCGTCGCAAACTACAGCTCGGACGACCTCGAAGTCATCAAGGGCCGAAAGTCAGGAGAGGTCCGCACCCTGCTAGGCCGTGAGTACGGCCCCGAAGTGGTCCACCGAAACAACATGGCCGTAGTCTGAGAAGCGGCTGGCAAATGTCAGTGGGCTAACGCTGCGAATCACAATTTCGCATACCGAGCGGAGGGCTGGCGGGTAGCCTTCGCCAACGTCAGTCGCTGCGTAGTTGTTACCCACGAGGCGCCGGCGCTATACATCAAAAACATTTTCAGGGTTCCAGATATCAACCATGGAGGAGGGTGATGTATAGCAGGCAGGCGTACTTCTACGACGCCATCTACTCGAATCTGGATTATGTTGGCCAGGCCCACAAGGTGCACCAGCTGATTCAGGCCAATAAGCGCACCTCGGGCAACCGGCTGCTGGACGTTGCCTGCGGTACTGGATTGCACCTCAAGCACTGGCGACAAGACTATGAAGTCGAGGGTGTCGACATCAGCGATGAAATGCTAGCGGTGGCGCGTGACCGCTTGCCGAACGTGCCGCTGCACGTCGCCGATATGGCTGACTTTGATCTCGGCACGCGCTTCGACGCCATTACATGTCTATTCAGCTCCATTGGCCACATGCTGAGCGAAGATCGGCTGAGGCAGGCTATCGCAACAATGGCGGGCCATCTTGAGCCCGGTGGAGTGCTTGTCGTTGAGGGTTGGCTGACGCCGGAAGTATGGAACGAAGGATATATAGGTCTTGATCACGTGGAACTGTCCCGCCTCAAGATTGCGCGAATGAGCTTAAGCCGATCGGAAGGTCGCATCTGCATCCTCGATATGCATCACCTCGTTGGGACGCCCGAGGGCGTAGAACACTTCGTTGAAACCTTAAGGGCCTGCATGTTCACCGTTCGGCAGTACATCGACTCCTTCCAGGCGGCTGGTCTCGATGTTGAACACGACCCAGTGGGCCTACGAGGCCGCGGCCTTTATGTTGCCGTGAAGCCTTTGGCGTAAAATGACTTTGGAAGACCTGTCCGTGCCATGTTCCCACTCGGCAACGGCCCTCGACGTACATCCGTCCACACGGTTCTTTGCAAGTCCCGCAGGTCTGCCAGGCTGGCCGAATCCCTCGGGCGCCTTTGAATGACAGCCCGCCAACGACGCGCAGTTGCGTATATTTGTTCAATGAAACTTCCGGTAAGAGATAGCGAAGATTCCTGTTGACTACATCGAGTGGACTCAAAGAGCAGGCGCGGAGGGCGCGGGCTGCCGCAGGCGAACTGGCGATTTCGTCTACCGAGGCGCGCAACGATGCGTTGTACTCGATCGCCGCGGCGCTGGACGAGCGGCGCGGGCAGATTCTGGATGCCAACGCAGTGGACCTCGACGAGGCAAGGCGGGCTGGCCTCGGCGAACACATCACAGAACGCATGATGCTCAGCGAGGAGCGGGTTGCAGACATGGGAGA
>JAKZUY010000175.1:0-3927 GCA_047516345.1 Dehalococcoidia bacterium
ACCGGTGATGGAAGGCAAGGCCCTTCTCTTCAAGGAATTCGGCGGAGTCGATGCATGGCCGCTGGCTCTGGACACCAGAGACCCCGACCAGATCGTCGAAATCGTCAAGGCGATAGCACCGGGCTTTGGCGGGATAAACCTTGAGGACATCTCCGCTCCCCGGTGCTTCGAGATCGAGGAACGCCTGATAAACGAGCTGGACATTCCGGTTTTCCATGATGACCAGCATGGGACCGCCGTGGTCGTGCTGGCGGGACTCATCAACGCGCTCAAGATCGTGAAGAAGAAACCGGAGGACCTGAAGGTGGCCCTTTTCGGCGTGGGCGCCAGCGGGACCGCCTGCGCAAAGATACTGATGAACTACGGTGTCAAAAACATCATCGGCTTCGACAGGCAGGGCTCGTTGTCTCGGAACCGCGACTACGGTTCTAACGTGATGAAACAGTGGTTCTCAGAGAACACGAATCCGGACAACGTGGATTGCGACATAGCCGCTGGGCTGGAGGGGGCGGACTTCATGCTGGGTCTTGCCGGCCCGGGCCTCGTTACGTCCGATCAGGTTGCAAGAATGACGGACGACGCCATCGTGTTCGCCCTTTCCAACCCCGACCCTGAGATATGGCCCGAGGAGATTCCTGACAACGTCCGGATCATGGCGACCGGCAGGACGGACTACCCGAATCAAATCAATAATTCCCTCTGCTTTCCCGGCCTGTTCCGGGGGGTGCTCGACGTCAGGGCGCGGGAAATCAACAATGAAATGAAGGTCGCAGCCGCAACCGCCATAGCATCCGTGATCCCCGATAGGCATCTGTCGGAAGACTTCATCATCCCGAGTGTTTTCGATCGTGCAGTGGCGAGGAACGTCGCCCGGGACGTTGCGAAAGCCGCGCAGAAAACCGGCGCGGCGCGGCGCAGGGTGCGTCAGGGCAATCAGGTTTATGCAGCATTCCGGACCAGGTGAAATTTGACCGCAAGTTTCGACGTAATAGTTGTTGGCGGCGGCATAGTCGGATGTTCCGCCGCGTACTACTTGTCACGTGCGGGCGCGTCGGTTGCCTTATTTGAACGGGACTCCGTCGCGAGCCACGCGTCCGGTTTCGCCTTTGGCGGGGTGGTGCGGGTCTCGGGCGGCCATGCCGATGCTCCCTTCGAACGACTCTTTGCGTACTCGGAGGGTCTGCATATCGAACTAGGCGCGTCGCTTAAAGACGAGTCGGGGATGGACACGGGTTATCGCCGCAATCCCCATGTTGCGCTGGCTCGAACAGAACGCGAAGCGGACATATACCGCAACGAGTATCGTCGGCATGCCGGGGACCACTCGATGGACGTGCGATGGCTGACCCATGGCGAGATTGCTCACATCGAGCCGCGCGTGTCGGCAGACCTTATCGGCGGCCTCTACGTTGGTGAGTCGTACGACGTGGAGCCGTATCGCTTCACGCTGGCCCTGTGGCAGGCGGCCGAGCGACTTGGCGCCAAGCTGCACAATCGCGAAGTCTCATCGCTCGTCCGGTCCGGCGGTCGGGTTACAGGCGTGCACGCAGGCGGGCAAGATTTTTCCGCCGGAACGACAATCATCGCGGCCGGGCCTTGGTCAGGCAGCGATTCGGGCAGCGGGTTGACGTCGCTTCCGGTCAAGCCTCTAAAGGGCCAGATCATCAGATTGAAGGCGCCCGGACCGCCGATTCTCGTGTCGCTCTCATGGGGCATCGACTATGCCACGACAAAACAGGACGGGCTGGTTTGGACCGGGTCGACCGAAGAGAATGCGGGGTTCGACGAGACGCCGACTCCGGCAGGACGCGACACCGTCTTGCAGTCCGTGCTACAGGTTTTGCCCTATCTGGAAGACGCGGAATTAGTCCAACAGACTGCCTGCCTGCGCCCCATCACCCCGGACGGTCTGCCGCTTCTCGGCGCGTTGCCGGGCGCTGACGGCGCGGTCGTTGCGACGGGCGCGGGCCGGAACGGGATTCAGCTTGGACCCGCAATGGGCAGATGCGCGGCAGACCTTGCGCTTGGCAGGGAACCGGCCGTGGACCTGGGTTTTGCCGACCCCGCGCGTTTCGCCGCTGCATAAACGCGACACCCCATTGATATGAACGTGCAAGCGCAGCAAGGTACGTTGTTCGGACTGGCTGCGCCTGCTGAACCGGTCGCGCCTGCTGAACCGGACAACGTCTACGAACAACTCCGCCGCGCCGTTGAACAGCAATTTGAAGCATTTGCGCCGGGGCTAAAAATTGCAGGGATACGCATCTCTACGCGGATGCGGCGGACCCTGGGCAGTTACTCGCCATCGAAGGGTGAAATAACCCTCAGCGGGCAGCTCATACTCAGTGGCGACAAGAAAACGCTGCACAAGGTGGTAATGCATGAAATTGCTCACGCGGTCACTTCCAGTCGACACCCAGGCGCGCGCGCCCACGCCAAGGAATTCCGCGCAGTTTGCGACGAGATCGGGGCTGATCCGTCCCGATTCATGGAATTTGGGGACTCGCCCCGCAAGGAGTCCCTGCAATATTCGTTCCAGTGCACGTCCTGCGGAAAGCCGGTTGTAAGGAAGCGCATGCAGCGAATCATTCGTTGCAAATGCGGGGAGCGTTATCGCACATATCCACGCGGACAGGCGGCCCCAGACCCTTCACGCGAGCAAATCGAAATCTCAGCCTCAGTGGCGAAGAAAACTTGAGGACCGTCGCGCCGGAAGCGCTGCTAGCCGAACCGGGCGGTCTGACGAGCCAGCATAAGGCGCCTTTTCGACATAAGGGCCTGACTCCCGCGGTGCGCCGAATATTGCCCGTCTCAAAAGACTGACTCCTCTGCGTCATACCGGCGTAAACCCCCTTCGTTCGCGGCTCCCCACCGGCGTCCCCGTGAAAACGGGGGATTCGCGTAACCAACTCCCCAACGTGTCATCCCGACTCCTCGATATGTCATTCCAGGCGCAGAGAGGAATCTAAGCCCTCCAGACGGCATGCCCCAGCCCTCTTACCCAGACCCTTAGACCCTTCGGCTTCGCTCAGGGTGACAGTGGGGGCGTCAGGTTGACATGGGGGCGCACAGAGTGACATGGGGGTGCTCAGGGTGACATGGAGTGAGGAATCACTGGTTGGGGAGCTAGTTATGCAAAGGTCTCGTGAAAACGGGGGACTCGAGCCCCAAGTGGTTCCCCGATCGGGGTCGGGGCAGACGGATTATGGACAGTACGACTCACGCAGGATGGACTTCTGAGCCAGGTTCACTAGAGTTCAGCCGGGCTCAGTTCCGGCCGGAGCTTTGCCGGAATCTTTAGGTAGTGCTATGCTCAAATATTAGGAACTAAACAAATTCCGGCCAACCTTTAAATCCAGTCCCGTGAGGCTGGCAAGGACGCTTTCACACTGCTGTACGCATCATTGCGGGGGCCAGTCGTACCCTTCGAACCGGCTGCGCACCCGATAAACCCCCTGTCTCAACGACCTTGCCATTGCCGGCAAGGTCTTTTTTTATCCCCGTACATCATCGAGCGATTCCAATCCGGTGGCAACGACGGGTCGACTCGAATCGATTGTCGAGCGGTCTCGCGTACCGGTCGGCGGTTATGACTGAGCGGGTGGTCATGTCGTCTGACGACATGCGTCGGGCGATGACGCGCATTGCGCACGAGATTCTGGAGCGTAACAAAGGCGCTGAAGATCTCGTTTTAGTGGGGATCGAGACGCGGGGAGTGTGCATGGCGAGGCGTCTGGCAGCCAACATAGAGCGCTTCGAAAACCTGCCGGTGGCTGTTGGAACTATAGACCCCACAGGCTACCGGGACGATGTCCGGAGGGCCGGGGAAAGGCCGGAATGCGCGTCCGACATACCGGTGGACATACAGCACAGGCCGGTGGTCCTGGTGGATGACGTGCTTTACACGGGCAGAACGGTCAGAGCGGC
>JAKZUY010000176.1:0-2778 GCA_047516345.1 Dehalococcoidia bacterium
CTGGCGGCCGCTCCGTTGCTCCTGATGGCGGGGGTGATGCCGGCTTTTATGTGGTCGATGCCCCGGTTCTTGAGGCAGGGTGTCGGCGCGGAGTTCGCGGTGACGGGCATGGCGAGGCGCGTCGTGTCGTTTGCCACGCAGCCCCGCGTGGCCATTGTGTTGTTCGTCGGCGCGCTGTGGATATGGCACATACCGGACATCTACGACGCCGCGGTACGGAATGAACTCATCCACCTGGCTGAGCACATGTCGTTCTTCCTGGGAGCGATTTTGTTTTGGTGGCCGATCATCGGTCCGGCGCCTGTGAGGTCGCCGCTTGGCTACCCGCAGCGGCTGATCTACCTGCTTCTCGTCGTGACGCCGTCGGCGGTTCTGGCGGCCCTGGTAACGCTGGCGGGCAGCTCGATCTACGACGTGTACGACGGATCGAACGAGGTGTGGGGGCTCGATCCGCTGAGCGACCAGCGAATTGGCGGATTGATCATGTGGGTGCCCGGCAACTTTGTATATCTCCTGACGATGACGGTGCTGTTCTTCAAGTGGTTCGAGAGCGAGGAACGGAAGTCGCGGTCGGAGCGTCGATCCCGGCGCCGAAGAAGAAGGCGTCGCCCCGAGAGTTCGAATGACGACTGACCTGCCGGAGACGTTCGGATTTACCGGCATAGTCGCTGGCAGGGTGCAGGGTGTCGGCTACAGGTACTTCGCAGCAAACAACGCCCGCCGCCTGGGACTTTCCGGCTACGTTCGCAACTTGCCGGACGGGAGGGTCGAGGTGGCCGCGTCGGGGAGCCGCGCCGCGTTGGAGGCGTTGGTAGCGCTGCTCAAAGAAGGGCCTTTCGGGGCTGTCGTCGAGTCGGTCAAACTCGATTGGTCAAGCCCGCCCGACGGCCACGGGACGTTCGACATTCGGTTTTAGAGAGGAGCGAGGGGCGCTTCCTCCTCGGGTTTTGTGGTGTAGGCGCGGGCTGGATCACACCACTCCAAGAGACGTTCTTACGCGGTGTTGTTTATGCGCCTGAGGACGCTGCGCGGTCTCCTTCGAGGTAGTCCCAGAGGGCATCGAAGCGCTCACCAACTACCGGCTCCTTGACGATAACCGTGTCCACGCCGCGCTCTTTCAGGTACGGGACCGCGTCCTCGAGGATCTGGCGAAACTCATCGCGGGTCAAACCGATGTCGGTAGGCCTGAAACGCACCTTGCATCGCTCGAGCCTCTCGATCAACTCTTCCTGCTGTCCGGTTGCCCACGCCACAATTACGGCGCCGAGAGCGGTCAACTCCCCGTGGACGAGACGCCGGTCGGCAACAAGCTCGAAGACGATCATGAGCGCATGGTCTGCGCCGGGCGCATTGGGGTTTTGAAGGTTCCGATCGTCCCGGTCCTGCACCGCCTGCGTGATGAATCTGATGCTTTCCGTCGTGAGATTCCCATCCGAATCCAGGGTCCGGGGAAAGCCGTCCGCCAAGTCACGGTGGTGGGACAAGGAGTGCTCCACCGCCTCCTCATCGACCGGTGGGGCAGTTCCGCGAGCGAAGTTGTAACGCCACTCGGCGATGCCGGAAAACCCGCAGAGAACGTCGCCAATCCCCGCTGTGTTCAGGTACTCCGGCGCCTGCAACACGTAGTCATAGTCGACAAGAACATGCTCGCAATCGCAAAACGGCATCTCGGCCCCGCCGATAATCAGCCGTCCCTCCCACTTGGCAAACATGCCGTGGATTATGGCCCCTGTCGACACAATGGAAGGCACGAGGATGAGTGGCAGCCCTTTCCTGAGAGCGACGTACTTGGAGGCGTCCAGAGGCACTCCTCCACCGATGCCCACGACCAACTCCGCGTCGTCGGGCAGGCTGGCAGCCGTGTCCTCCAGATGGCCCCAGTCGAGGTAGTCCACGATGCCGACTCCCGCCGGCGGCTGGGCGAGGTACGGCTGGGCAACCCTCCAGGCGGTGGGTGTGGATACGGCTACGTAGCGCGGCCATCCGGCGCTCTCGGCCTTCAGCAGACCATTTCCGTACCGGATGTCGACATCGCGTGCAAGCCGTGCCTGCACGCCTTCAGATCGATCCCAACTCCTTGCCATGTCGATTGGCCTCCTTTGCCGTGGCCCCGTCCGGTTGGCGCCCACAAGAGACGCCACTACGCGGTGTTGTGAGACGCCCCGCTACGCGGTGTTGCGGCACGCCACTACGCGGTGTATCGAGACGCGGACGAACACGGTCTGCGTCAAACAGTCGAACTAAAGTTGTCTCAACCGGGGATCGAAATAGTCTCTGAGCCAGTCCCCGAGAAAATTGAACGCGAATACGGTCAAAAAGATCGCAAATCCCGGCATTACCGATATCCACCATGCCGTCCCTATGAATTCCCGACCGTCAGCCACCATGGAGCCCCAGGCCGGCTGGGGCGCTGGTATTCCGATTCCGAGGAAACTCAACACCGATTCGGTAAGAATCAGTCCACCAACCTGCAGCGTCGCCAACACCATCACGATGTTGAGCACACCGGGGAGAATGTGCCGATATGAGATGCGCACAGTAGAACTGTCCGCGATTCGAGCCATCGCCACGTAGTCTGTCGTCTTGAGTTGCAGCGTCAGGCCTCGGGTCTGGCGCGCAAATCCCGGCCAGCTGAAAATCGACAAGAGAATCAGGACCAGGCCGAGGCTGGGTCCAAATACGACTGCCGTGACGAGCGCGACCAATATAAAAGGCACTGCATAGGTCAGATCGACGAGCCGCATGATGAACTCATCCCAGAACCCACCGGACAGGCCG
>JAKZUY010000177.1:0-3306 GCA_047516345.1 Dehalococcoidia bacterium
GAGGGCCGCACGCGTGCGCTCGATTTCTCCGGCCGCGCTGCCTCGACCGCCCGCCCCGAGATGTTCGACAAGTTCTCGCGTGGCACAGGGCCGCGCGCGCCGCTGGTGCCGGGAAACCTGTCGGGCTGGCTCACAATGCACAGCGCGTACGGGAGCCTGCCGCTCGATCAACTGTTCAAAGAAGCCATCGACTACGCTGCCAACGGCTACCCCATAACTCCGATGAACGCAGAGGTCATAAAAGGGACGTTCGAAAGGCATGCCGAAGTTGGCTGGTCTTCCGACGCTCTGGATTGCCACGGTGAAGCGCCGCCAGTCGGCTCGATGCTGCGGCAACCCGCGCTGGCCGAATCGATGGCCGAGGTGGTTGCGGGGGGAGAGGAGACGTTCTACCGGGGCAAGTTGGGGGACCGGATGTGCGAGGGCATCGCGTCCGCGGGCGGGCTCATCAGCCGCGAAGACCTGGCGTCGTACAAGGCCACCTGGAGTGAGCCCATATCCACGACCTATCGCGGTCTGGACGTGCGAGTACCGCCGCCAAACTCGGCTGGATTCCAGATACTGGAAACCCTCAACATTCTTGACGGGTACGGCCCGCTCGAATACGGGACGCCCGAAACGCTCCACCTGCTGATCGAGGCTGTCCTTGCGGCCGCAGATGACCGGGCCCTCTACGCCGGGGACCCAGACCTTGTCGACATCCCGTTGGAACGGTTGTTGTCGAGCGAATATGCGGAGCAGGTGCGTTCGCGCATCGACCCGAACCGCGCCAACGTCCCTCCAAAGGAACGTTTCGGCAGATCGCAGATCGACGTGGTACCGGAGGAGGCGACGTATCCGCGGGTGCCAATGCCCGAGTTGACGACCCACTTCGCAACCGCCGACTCGGAAGGCAACGTGGTTACGGTTACCCAGACGTTGGGCGGCGGCTTTGGGTCGGCCTTTGCACCGGGCGGCACCGGAGTGTTCCTCAACAACATGGGCAGGTGGTTCGACTACGATCCGGACTGCGGTAGCCCGAACATCATCGGCCCGGGCAAGCGAGTGGACTTCTGCGTATCTCCGGTGCAGATTTTTTCAGGCGACAAGATTGTCCTGAGCATCGGGACGCCCGGCAGCTACGGAATTTTGCACACGTCTGCCCAGATGATCCACCACTTCGTCGACGTGGGGATGAATGTTCAGGAGGCGATCGAGGCGCCGCGATTCCGGCACTACGATACTGGCGAAATCTTCTACGAGGACCGGGTGCCGCGGGCAACACTGGACCGGCTGGCGCAGATGGGCCACAAGATCGGCAGGATTCCGGGGTGGACGTCAGGCGTCGGCGGTGGGCATGGGATTCAGTTCACTGAGTACGGGACGCTTCTCGGCGGGGCCGACCCCCGGCGAGACGGCGTGGCGGCCGGCTGGTAGCAGCGCATGATGAGTTGACCTGGTTAGGAGACCTTTTTCCGAAACGCCGCATGAGTGAGTTGCGCCGCCTGTTGTTCGCACCCGATTACCGTCATCCCCACCTTTCCCCGTTCAGGTGGGAGGGGTATTCGGCCCTTGGGACCGCATCCCGTGAATTGATTTGAAGCCCCGCGTCCCCGTTCCTGACAACGTGTTCTACGGCTGGTGGCTGGTGGGATCGGGCTTCATTGTGCAGTGGTACACGTCTGCCGTGTTCTGGAGGGGCTTCCAGGCTTTCTTCCTGCCCATCGTCAACACATTCGGCTGGAGCCAGGCAGCCACTGCCGGGGCGATTTCCCTTCAGCGCGTCGAGGGCGGCATGTTTTCGCCGTTCGTCGGCACCATTCTCGACCGCTACGGGCCGAGGTGGTCGCTGCTATTCGGCACGATCACCACCGGCGCAGCGTTCATCCTGATGAGCAGGGTCAACACCCTGTGGCAGTTCTACCTCGCCGTCGCGTTGATGACGCTCGGCATGTCGTTCGGCACGTTCATCGTGTTCGTAACGATGGTGAGCAACTGGTTCATTCGCAACCGTGCCCGCGCGCTGGCCATCCTCATGACCTCGTCGGCCATAGGCGGGTTCACCCTTCCTCTGCTGGTGCGGTACATAGACGTGTTCGGCTGGCGAGACGTGTTATTCGCCGTGGGCGTCGGTTTCTGGATCATGGGCATTCCGGCGATCATCCTCGCCCGCCGCCGGCCGGAGGACTACGGGCGGTTGCCCGACGGAGACGAGGAGGAGGTCGACGCCGCGGATGCGCCAGCCGGCCGCCGACGCGTAAGTCTGCGGCGAGAGGCGTCGTTCGGCATTCGGCAGGCCCTGCGGACGCCGTTCTTCTGGCAGCTTGGCATAGCGAGCAGTCTTGGTCAGTTGGTCAGTTCCACCAACCTGCTGCATTTGGCGGCGCTGCGTGACTTTGGGGTGTCGCCGGGAATAGCGGCGTTGGCTGCCGGCGCAGTCGCTTTCGGCGATCTGCTGGGGCGGGGAGGCACCGCATGGGTTGGAGACCGCTTCGACAAGCGCCATCTCCTGGCCTGGACGTTTTTCATTCAGATGCTGGGCGTCCTCAGCCTGGCATTGGTGAACGCGGAGGTGTTCGGCGTCTCCCTGGGGATGTCGACGCTGCCAGTGTTCGTCATAACGTTCGGCATGGGATTCGGCGCGTCCGTGCCCTTGCGTCTCGCGATAATCGGCGACTACTTCGGCAGACGGAACTACGGATCGATAGTCGGCCTGATCAGTTCGGTGAACGCCCTCTTCGGCGCGATCGGGCCGGTGTTCGTGGGACTAATGTTCGACGTGACCGATAGCTACCGGCCAGCGTTTATGGTGTTGTTCATTCTGCCGGCATTAGCAATCCCATTGACGTTGACCCTCGAACGCCCCGGCCGCGTCGCCGCCAGGTCCCGCCGTTCGGCCCGCGCATCCGGGCGGAGTGAGTGAGTGGTGTGGGGCCGGGGGGCGTATGGCCTTCGGCGTCTCGCCTGGCGCGACGCATCAAACCGTAGTCCGAGTACGGCCATCACAGTCTTTGGCGCGGCGTGCCTGTCTGTCCAGAATTGATGAATTCAATGGCTAATGCGCCTAGAGACCCAGTGAACGCTTGTGTCATAACGGGTTGGTGGGAAACAAGACAAACCTGAAGAGCGCAAGCCCTGACACCCTGTTGACGCAGTCGGTCATCATCGAGCCGGGTTGGCGTACTAATGACTTGGAGCGACGTTCCCTGATTCGCAGCTTGTTTGCCGGGACGCCTGGAAACGGACCGCTCTTCAAGCAAAGCGAAGCAGGGAAGAAGGGGCCCAAAGAGCGGCCCCACGGCTCGGCCCGGTGCTGCACAGAACCCC
>JAKZUY010000178.1:0-7259 GCA_047516345.1 Dehalococcoidia bacterium
GTGGTCCAACATCTTAGTATTGAAGGGTGCCGACGGCTTGGTAGGGGCGGGTTTGAAACTCGCCCTGTCGTCGCCCGACGCCGATCCAATCACTGGTGAGGGGGCTGCTCTATCACGCTAATCCCGTTGCCCCTCACTTCAAAGATTTTGGACTACTAGTCAGAAGGGGTATCCTTGAGATACCACAGACTGAGGAGATGATGGCTACGCGTATCGTGGTCGCCAACAGAAACGCGACAATTGCGCAAGCGCTAGCGCTTCTCTTGCAGCAGGAGAGTGAATTCGACGTGGCCGCCGTTCTGACCGACGAAGACCAGATCGCTGGTGTGGTGGCAGACGCCAAGCCCGCACTCTTGCTAGTGGACCCAGCCCTGCCCAACTTGGATCTGGATGACCTCATCAGTCAGGTGGCCGAGATTTCTCCGGAGACCGCGGTCGCGGTGTTAACTGACTCAGTTGACGGTAGGTACCTGAAGGGAGCCGTCGAGTCCGGAGCTCAGGCATACCTCTCAATGGAGGGGGGCGCTGACGAGTTGATCCAAAAGCTGAAGCTGATTGCTGGCGGCCACGTAATCGCTTCTGGTTCTGCGGCCAAGGACCTCTCGGACTTGGCTGGCACGAGCTCCCACGGCGGTAACGACGGTTTGTCTGATCGAGAAATCGAAGTGGTGAACCTCGTGGCACGCGGAGATACGAACAAGGAGATCGGCGACACGCTCGTCATCGCCGAGAATACCGTGAAAGTGCACCTGCGCAACATCTACGGGAAGCTGAACCTCCGCAACCGCCAGGAGTTAACGGTATACGCGCTCCAGGCTGAGAGTTAGTTCACTTCCGTCCCCAAGAGGCGAACCGCCTCGCCTCCGCTCACGCGTGCCCTAAGCGACGCTCCTTTCCACCAGGGTCGGTCTCCCAGTCCTTTCATGTCTAACGCTTCTAGTACTGCCGGGCTGTCAGTCTAGCTCGTGTAGTACGAAGAGACTACTCGCTCGGCGTATTTCGAAGACAGCGAAGCTAGGATATCCGAGATAGCTCGCTCGGGTGATGTCGTGCGGTTTCTGCACCGGTAGACTTGGATCGAGAGCCTTAGTGGCGGACGTTCCCAACTCAGCCGCCAACACGGACGAGGATCGAGGCAAGGACGGAAACGATGCGGCACTCCAGGATAGCTCTGTCAGAAGAAGCGCATGAGACTCTTGTCGAGCTCGCCGCCACATATAAAGGTCAAGGCCTGCCACGCCTGAAGGAGCTTCAGGTGGCTGCGCTGACGGTAGGCAATCCGAAGGACGATGATGTCGTTCTTCGGGCGCGTAACGGCTCTCCGCTTCTGGCGGTGAGTCGCCGACTGATGGACCGACTCGGTGGCGAGGCAGAATTGATAGTCGATTTCTCGGAGGTTGGAGAGCCAAGCTTCAGGCTGGTACGAAAGTCGACAGTGGGCTGACAAGAACCTGGAAACGCAATCGGGTCGAGTGGTACAAGCGCATCGAGCAAATCGACCAAAGTGGAGGTGAACCCATGGGAAAGATATCGGTTGGAGTCGCAGGAGCCATTGGAGTACTGGTAGGCATTCTCCTTGCACCCCGCAAGGGATCAGAGACAAGGGAGAAGATTGTCCGGCGTTCTGAGCCGCTCCAACAAGCTGCGAGGAAAGCTGCCTCGAGGGCGGGGGATACGATTAAGCCCGTTACCAGGATGGTTGGCGAAAGAGTTCCCTTTCTCGACAGGGACAATAAGGGCGTCAAGCTGGAAGAGCCCGCGGGGGAAGCCAGTGACGAGAACTCACCCATCAGAGAGGACCGAGAAGGTCAGCAGTCGCAGCTGAGTCCTGTCGGCTGGTACGGCATTCGTAGTGCAGGTTTCAGAACCACCTAAGCGGTGTCCAACGTTGCGACGGAATGCTACCAGAGCCGTCCCTGTCATGTTGGGCCTTGCCTCTAGCCTGACGTTGGGCTGGCTGGCACTCAGACACACTGAGTGGTCCACCCTGAAGGCGCAGTTAGGGGGGTCCTCCGTCGAGGCCCTCCTGCTCGCCGTCGCGTTGTTTCTGCTTGCTAGCCTAGTACGAGCCTGGCGGTGGGCGCTGTTGTTCCCATCGGACCGTCCAAACGTAGTCCGGTTGTTCGTAGTACAGAACGAGGGGATCGGGGTCAATTATCTCCTACCCTTCAGGTTGGCTAGTGAGGCTGTCCAGATCTCCGTGCTGAAGCTGAGGGACCGGATTGGAGGCGTGGACTCGATGACCTCCATAGTCATGGAGCGCCTGGTCGACCTCGCGGCAACGACACTGATCCTAGGTCTGGCTGTCTTAGTTCTGCCGGTCTTACGGAGATTCACTCCCTGGCTGCTAGCAGGGGCTTTGGTCGTGGCTGCCGGGCTCGTGGCAGTTAGAGTGCTGACGGCAGGCGGTCTCTTCCATTCTCTGTTGATGAGACTGGGTATAGTGTCGCTACTGTCGTCAGCTCTGATCCGGCTCATCAGTCGCCCGCGGACACTGTTCGCCGCGGTCGTTCTGAGCCTCGTCTACTGGGGACTTGTGGGTGTCACGGCCTGGGTCGTTGCAGACGCAATGGCGTTGCCGATCTCACCGGTGTCGGCTACTATCGCTATTACTGGGGCGATAGCATTTACAAGCACGGTACCCGGTGCACCGAGCGGGCTCGGGACCTTTGAGTTCGCGGTCGTGGAGGTCCTTTCCCTCTTTGGCATCGACAGATCATTGGGGGTTGGCTACGCCATGATCATTCATCTGGTCTTCTTTCTCCCGCCGATTCTGATGGCTCTGGTCTTCTTGCCGAGCGAAGGCATCGGCGCGGTGTGGAGGCCACTTCGGCCTGTAGAGCCGTCTGCCGTGGGCAAAGACAAACCGCTCATCTGACGGTTTGAACTGGAGGAAGCATCATGTTTGCCAAGTTCTTGGTCCCCATCAACCCAGACGACCGAGAGATAGCCAGCGGCATTTTGCCGCACGTGACCTGGCTCGCCCGCACGCTAGCCTCGGAGGTGGTGTTCCTCTCTGTGATCCCAATTGATCGAACGGAAGACGGGCCCGAGACTTCGCAGATCTTCGATCAGGCGGAAGGTGACGTCGCGCGGCGCCTCAACGGTCTGGTCGAGTCTATAAAGGGTCCGGGACTCAGATGGGAGACTCTGGTCGAATTCGGTTCACCCGCCGAGACGATCGTGGATACGTGCAATCGGCTGGCCTGCGACACAATAGCGATGTCCACGCACGGGGGAGGTCTTTTGGCGCAGGCCTTTGCTGGTAGTGTGACGACGGAGGTGATTGCCAGTGCGCAGGTTCCGGTTGTGGTCATCAATCCCGCCAGATCGGACGCCGCGTTCGCGGATGCGGTCGGTATCTCCACTATATATGTAGCGCTGGATGGGACCCCGGAGGCCGAAGCTGTGCTGCCTCACGTCGAGTTCCTAGCGGCCAAGCTTGGGCTTGAGGTCGTGCTGTTACGGGCTGTGGACGAGATCGCGAAGCAGTCGCCAAGCGTTCTGGAGGCCACAGAAGCCATTCTGGACGAAACCGGAGAGCTTGGCAGCCAAGAGCGTCCAGGGGTGGTAGTGACCGGCGACGCGACTCTCGTAGCCAACACGGACATTGCGACTGAGTTGTCTATCGACTACTTCACACAGATCACTGAAGACCTGATGGAAAAGGGTCTCAATGCAAGGTGGGTCTTGCTTGAAGGCGACGCGAAGGAACGTCTCCTTGAGGTCTTCGAAGGATCGGCTCGCAACATGATTGCAGTCACTCATAGCGGCAGATCGGGGCTGAAGCGTTGGGTTCTAGGAAGCGTCTCAGAGGAGTTGTTCAAGAAGACGGGTAACCCGGTCCTCG
The DNA here is from genome assembly GCA_047516345.1 of Dehalococcoidia bacterium. Lineage (GTDB taxonomy): Bacteria > Chloroflexota > Dehalococcoidia > Lucifugimonadales > Lucifugimonadaceae. Next base: position 3,851 of record JAKZUY010000178.1, read on the forward strand.
TCGTGCCTACGGGGGCACAGCGGTAGTTCGCACATAGAGGCCTGGCGTTCGGAAACGAGGTAGGGAGATGAATCAACTACGGAGCCGCCTGAAGTGGCGTTTCTATTTCGCCAAGGCCAGGGTCGGCCTTCACTTTAGACGAACCATGGTCGAGGGGGTGCTGCTTTCAGTACCCATCGTGATCACCTTCATGGTGCTGAGGTGGGTGTGGGGATTCGTTGACGGCGTTCTCAGGCCTACCATCGAAAGTTCGGCGGGCATCAGCTTCCCGGGGCTGGGCGTGGCCGCTTTGCTTGTTTTGATTTACCTCGTGGGTCTGACCTGGGAGATAGACCTTGGCAAGCGAATTCTAGGGTCGGCTCAGCGCATCCTGATGTCGCTGCCGATCGTCAGTACTATCTATGCACCGGCGAGGCAGCTAATCCAGTCGTTTTCCGGGTCCGGTCCGTCCGGATTCAAGCGAGTGGTGGTCATCGAGTACCCGCGGGTGGGGACTTGGATGCTCGGATTCCTGACGTCAATAACCACCGGCAAAGATGGTATTCGCATGGGCGTCGTGTACGTCCCTACTGCCCCCACACCCAACTCCGGATGGGTCGCCATCCTCCCGATCGACGAGGTCTTCGACACTGAGATGAGCGTTAAGGAGGCCATGACAATGGTCTTGTCGGGAGGGATCGCGACACCCGACAAGATAGAAATGGCCGCTTTTGATGAACACCGGTCTACAGTGGTTGAATCGACAGCCTGACCCCTCAGTTGAGAAACGAACCCGGATGCCCGGCATATCGGCATGTAGCATTGCCCGATAGCCCTGGGACGCTACGGCTCTTGCTGTCGAACGGCGCGAGGGTCCAGGCAATGCGCAATCATTTCCCAGGAGGGCTGACCAACCTCAGGAATTGTCGGCGGGACTATTCTCCGATTCATACTGCACCTGTACATCTCCGACCTCCTAACGAAAGCGCAGGACATGCTCTGTCGCCCTGTCCGAGGGAGTACGTTTGTCCAGGGAGACACTTATGAACGAGTCCAACAATCCATCAGAACGCATCGCCAAACAGGTAAAGGCGACGCTCGCCCCAGACAATAGAGTTCACCGCCGGGTCACGGGAGCTGCCGTACGTTCCGCAGCCTTGAGAGCGGTAAGAGGGACACGTTCAGTCAGCCGCGGGGCGAGCAATTTGGCCCGGGAGGCCGTTGAAGGTGCTGTCCAAGCTGTCAGCGAAATTGGTGGAGAGACGGGGGCTTTTGTCAGAGATACAGTCATCGGCGTCGTAGAGGGTACGGGACAAGTAGTGACGGTCACCACTCCCGTTGTCAGGGAGGTCGTCGTCGGCGCAATAAGGGGTTCCAGTAAGGTCAGCGGTGAAATCGGAAACGTTGGCCGTGATGCGGTCGAGGGAGCGATAGTCGGTGCGGTTTCGGTTGGGATCGACAGCACCGAGGCAGCGTCGGCTGCGGTTGAAGGTGCCGTCGAAGCCGTTTTAGAGGCAGGGGGTGATCTGCGAGATGTGGCCAAGGCCACTGTCGGAGGAGTCGTATCTGGCGTGGCCGCAACCGGTGGCGATGTCGTCGCCGCCACACGCGACGCCGCCTACACGGTGGTCACCTATGACGCCGCCACGGAACGTGGCCTTGCCCAAGTGGCAGGCACGGCCGAAAGGGCAGTCGACGCCGCACTCCAGGAGGCTGATAGGGCTGATATTGAAGTCGACGAAGTGGTAGCCGCCGCGGCAACAGGAGCCGTTGAGGCCGCGTATCAGGTCAGCCAATCGCATGGGGACGGCGTGAGGCAATCGGTCGTGAGAAGGCTTCTCGAGCCCAGTTTGGCCGTTGTACCTGATTTGGAGCGGCAACTCTCTGAGCTTGCTGACAGGCTGTCACAGGATCTCCTACGGGGACGGGCAGGCTGGCGTGGAACGGCGATGGCTAAGGCGATGTGACTTCTACTTGATTCGGGAGGAATCGACCTAGCGGCTTCCCTCGCCTATTTCACGATCTTGTCGTTCCTGCCTCTGATCGCGTTGGCAATCATGGCGGTAGCTGTCTTTGGCAATCCTGAGGTAGTTAGTTCGGAGCTTACTGAGATGCTCGTCTATTACTTTCCTGCCTCTGGCGATCTGGTACGCGAGGCCGTGGAGAACATGCTCAATGGGTCGCTAGCCTTCGGTGTGTTGGCATTCGTCGGAATGGTGCTAGGGGCCAACGGGCTCTTCATGGCTGCGAACCGTTCGGTCAACAGGGTCTTCGGAATTGAAGCGCGAAGGGTCTTACAAATAACTGTTACGGAGATGGTAATCGCGACGAGCGTCGCCCTTCTGTTTCTGTTGTCCCTCGGACTCACCGTCCTTTTGGATGTCGCCGTCAGCTTCGGTGAGGGCATTTTGGAAGTGATTGGCGACATCTCCATTGTCTCCATTGTCGTGTTTGGGGTCGTCTCCACGGTGACACCCATGGTCCTTACTGTAGCCGTGTTCGCCGTTGTATACCGCCGTCTGCCGAATGCTGAGGTTGAATGGAGGGACGCGGCATTCGGTGCAATGGTGGCTGTCGTTCTGTTCGAGAGCGGGAAGCACCTCTTCTTCTGGTTTACGAACTTTTCCAGCCAGCGGAATGCCGTCTACGGGCCGGCCGCCTCTGTGGTCGTCCTGATGATGTGGGGCTACATTGCCAGCCTGATATTCCTGTACGGGGCAGCCCTGACCAGAGCGGCCGGACAGCTTCGACCACCCGCTCCTGCGCAGGATCACCGGTGTTCGTGAATATGACCTTCACTCCAATGCACCCCGGCGATGCAACTGGTGATATCGAATCAATGCCCTACCATAGCCCACTGTTGACAGAACCGGCCATGAACGCCTTGCCCTCTGAATGAAATGATCTGACCGTCCGACCAAGAGTAGCGGGCTGTCCTGCATTGGGCAGGAGTCAACCGTTTCTGTAGTAGGAGACACCTGCATTGCATCCCCCCGTGCCGTAGGTTCACAGTCTGGCCTACGAGCATCTGGCTGCGACGGTCCTCAAACCGGACGACTCCGGAGACGCGGGCTGGTGCAAGCGCGACACGACGAAGCAGGACGAGCAGTGACAGAGCGTCTCCCAGAGTAGACAGGTCCCGCCTGTCCAGGCAGGGGCGCGGCGTCGATGGTGAGAGCTAAGGCCAGGGACGGGGCGCGTCGCCTAACGTTCAGCGTCGCCGCGGCGGAGTCGCGCAGTCGAGGGTGCTGGGCCGGACTAGTACCGTTTCAATCTGAATATAATGGATAGATGTGTTGAAGTTTAGTACGAGCGTCCTGAGTGGAGAAGCGCCAGTCTATGACGGCGACAGCCTCATTGCGCTTACGTTCCAGCGCCGAGACCTCTCGCTTCAGTATCACCTCGTCGCTGATTCGACGGTTGAGACACT
>JAKZUY010000179.1:0-4719 GCA_047516345.1 Dehalococcoidia bacterium
GGTGGCAGTGATGCGGAAACTGCTTTTGCAGCTGCACGCCATAGCCCGCCGGGGAACCCCTTGGGTGCAGAACTACGCCTCAGCGACCTGAAAATCCTTGACAATCAAACACAGATACTCCGAGCGCAGCCGAGGAATCTAAGCCGTTCATACACAATCCCCACCTTCCCAAACGGCCCCCCGTCCGTCGTCCCCGACCCTGATCGGAAACCTACTACCATACTCGTCGTCCCCGACTCCGATCGGGGAACCACAGGGGGGTAAAACGTGCAAGACCACGATCATTTCGACTGGAACCAATCCTATTCAGGCAGCGCAACTGATTACGCTGAGCCTGACTCCGCGATGGTCGATATCATCGACGGCCTCACGCCTGGGCGGGCGCTTGATATAGGTTGCGGGGCGGGAGGGCTCGTCGTCGCTCTTGCCAAAAGGGGATGGCAGGTGACCGGTATCGACATAGCGACGAAGGCGATTGAGGCAGCGCGGAAGATTACTCAGACCAAAGGCGTCGACGCGGAGCTTTTCGTGGCTGACGCGACAACCTGGAAGCCGAACGGCACTTTTGATCTGATTACGAGTAGCTTCGCGCTGCCGGGAAGCAAGTCCGGAAGAGCCTCCGTCTTTGAGTCGATGAGAGAGTCCCTTGCGCCTGGCGGAACCGTGCTCCTGAAGGACTTCGACTCTGCAATGAACCGTACGGGATTCTTTGCCGGGTTTGATCTGGTCACCGTCAAAGAACTCACCGCTGCCTTCGACGGTCTGGACATCATCAGGGCGGAGATCGTAGACACCCCAACACACGACCACGGCTCGAAACGGAGACACCCAGACGATCACGGCGCCAAAGGGAGACAGCCACACGAGCGCTGGACAGCGGCTCTCCTGCAGGCCCGGAGCCTCTGACCCACGTCGTCGATCCCCGATTGTAATTTCCGGATGCCCTTTGTATTAGATTCCGTACTAGGAATATTATGGGGTCATGCGCGAGCTTCGAGCGCAGAGCGGCGGTAGGCCCTTGCGAGTTTTCTACGCCTTCGACCCCAGGCGTGCGTCCATACTCCTCATCGGCGGCGACAAGACAGGCAACGACAGGTTTTATGAAGAGTACGTGCCGGTGGCCGACCGCCTATATGACGAGCATTTGGGCGAACTTCGAAAGGAGGGGCTGATCGAATGAGTAAACGCCACCCATTCACTAAGCTGACCAAGGACTTCACGCCGGAGCGCCGCCGGCGCATCGACGCCATGAAGAGCGAACTGCTCGCCGAAATGCCGTTGCACGAGCTGCGCCGGGCGCGGGCTCTGACCCAGAGGGACCTGGCGGAGACGCTGAAGGTAAACCAACCCGCTGTCGCCAAGCTGGAGCGACGGGCTGACGTGTACGTCTCCAGTCTCCGCTCCTACATCGAGGCGGTGGGCGGACGACTGAAGATCGTAGCCGAGTTTCCCGAAGGGGAGGTCGCAATCACCAACTTCTCCGACGTTGGAGAGGCCGAGGAGGCCCTATAGAAGGCCAGTGATGGAGCCAAGCAAAACTGCTGTCGGGCGAGGTATCTAGGCCAGTGGGAGGCAGTTGATGAAACCCTTTGACGACTATCCGGAAGGCGGCTACACCATTTTGCCTAAACTGAAAGGGGGCAATGCTCGACGAGAGTACGGGCACTGGTTGGTGGAACGTGGTCAGATATCTTGTGCCTATTGCGGGGCGAGCCTTGTTGATAGCTACCAGCATTGGCTGCTTCTAACAGTGGACCATGTGATTCCAGTTTCCGGGAAGGACCGAAAAGAGGGACACCGGCTGGGAATCTGCAAGCGCTGGCAAGATTCTTACAGCAATATCGTGCTGGCTTGTTCCGGTTGCAATGGATTCCGAAACCGCTACAAGGTCTCATGGCAAGAGCGTAAAGAATCCTGGGAGGAATCGGAGTTCTTCGAGTTGCGGGACAAGGTGTTCAGAGAGAAAGCCGCTCTGATAGAGGAGGCGCGGAATTCCGAAGTCCGTTTCTACAACGATTGTGTGGCTCCGAACGACGGCAGCTCGAAATCGAATACAGCGGCCAAGTGAGGAGGACAGCAAGTATCGGCTTTTCCGACCCAATCGCCTCACCCTTCATCCCCGACCCCTACCACCATCCGTCACGCCCGGCACCAACCACTATTCGTCATCCCCGACTCCGACCGGGGATCCACGGGGCGGGGGTTTCCGTGTTCACAATACCGACGGGGATTGGCCGGGAACGACGCAGACCGCAGGTTCCAAAAACCCTCCCTTCTACCCGGCCCGTCACGCCAATCGGGGGTTTGGCGGCTTCCGTTGGTACACTACTTGCCAGATTCGGGCAGGCCGGATCGGGTGACTCGAGGGTCCTGCCGGAACCCGTCGTGCAAACTTTGCTCCCGCTTTACATTCCGGCGAGTGGCCGACTCTCTGACCGCCAATGGCGTCCCGTTTGAATCGATATGTTCTGGCTATTGCCCTCCTTATCGTCTTGACCGGCGCGGGAGTGGCGATTGGTCTCGTGTCAGCCTCGCTGCACTCCGCCAAACTCGAACTCGCCCGGCTCAATTCTGAACTGACCCAGTTGAGGTACGACCAGGCGGCGTTGGAGAGACAACCGGCGCCCACACCTCAACCCACGTCCACACCTCAGCCGACCGCGACTCCCGGACCGCAGCCCAAACCGCAACCCGCGTCCACCGTCCAGCAAACGCCGACTTCACAGCCAGCGTCGACTTCACAGCCAGTGCCGACCCCGCAGCCCGCGCCGACCCCGCAGCCGCAGCCGACCCCGCAGCCAACAGCCACACCCCAGTCGACCCCGTCTCCCCAACCTGTGCCTACGCCTCAGCCGACCGCGACTCCGCAACCTCCGCCCACGCCGCAACCCACGCCAACCGCGGTCCAGATTCCGCCGATATCTACGCCTCAACCGACGGCTACTCCGCAACCTCCACCCACGCCTCAGCCGACCGCGACTCCACAGGCGACGCCGACTCCGTTCAGCTTGACGTTGCCAGCGACCGCTACCCCCGAGCCCACTTGGAACGACGTGTATTCGGACCTGCGACGATCAGTGGTGCGGGTGGTCACGCCTGCCACTACGGGTACCGGTTGGGTCTACGAAACGGGATGGCTGCTAACCGCCGAGCACGTGATCCGGGGGGTGTCCGTGGTGAACGTTCAATTTGTGGACGTGGAGAACAACCCACAGACAGTCAGGGGCTACGTAAGGGGAACTGATCAGTACCGTGACATAGCGGCAATCGAGGTCGACCTCGACCTCCCTGCGCTGCCCGTCGTCTCCCGCGTATATACCCGCCAGACCGCCAAACCCGTGATGAGCCTCGGTTACTCCTCAAACCCGCCCACGGGATTTCCAAGTGTGAGAGTCGGCGTCGTTACCACCGCATACAACATCAGAGGGGGCACACTGTCGGCATTCGAAACCGATGCGACTTTCGACCCGGGTGACTCCGGCGGGCCGGTGGTCGATCTTGACGGAAGGGTGATGGGCATCAGCCAGGCTTCACAGGTGAGCGTCGGGCCAAACGATTATCGGACGCAGGGCCAGCAACGGGCCTTGTCCATATCCGAGGTCATCGAAGTCTGGGATCAGCTAAAGCGAGGCGCCCATCTGAACTCATCCAGCAACTCTTACTGGTGGCTGAGGGAATAGGAGCCCGTCTCAGAAATCCACCCCGCTTGATTTGGACTGTAGGTCGTCCATCATCCCCGGCCACGCCAACACCGTCTTCCCTGACCCCGCCGACACCGTCTTCCCCGACCCCGATCGGGGACCCACAGCGCAACACGTTCAATCACGGCCGCCCAACACCGTCTTCCCTGACCCCGATGACACCCGTCTTCCCCGACCCCGATCACACCCGTCGTCCCCGACCCCGATCGGGGATCTACCTGAGGATTACTCTGCCGACCTGAGGCGGAACAGGCCGGCGGGCGAATCAGGTCAAATAGGCTTTTCTCCCGTCACGACGCAGACGCCGTCTCCGGCAGTGACGGACGGCGTTTTTCGAAGCACCACCACCGTCCCGTCCTCCGTGGCACGCACGGTGTCTATAGTCTCGCCTGCCAGGTCCTCTACTCGCCCTACAGGGTCGCCTTTCTTGACGCGGTCGAGAATATCCACCTCTGGGATGAAGTAACCGCTTTCTCGCACGGGCAGGGAGGTGGCGTCGTTGTTGCCGTCTCCGATGAGGTGACGCTCCGGCGGTTCGTTGTCGATTTCGCCGTCGAGGATTCCGAGCTGTTTGAGGACGTTCGTGATGCCTCTGGCATATAGCCCTGCGTGGGGTTTGTTCAGCCATCCGCCTCCGCGGGATTCGGTATAGAGCCAGGGAATTCCCCTGGCGTGGCCGTAGGTGATGCTACGGCCGGGGCCAAGGTCCGGGTGGCCCCACATAACCGGCATCCCAAAGGCCCGGGCGGCGGCGAGAGACTTTTGGCCCATCTCGTTATCCGACATGTAGTAGCCGATGAGAGTCGCTATGTCACTACCGGCGCCGGAGCTGTGAAGATCGATCAAGAAATTCGCACGGGCGATGACGTGCTCGGCGAGGTTCCAGGCGATCCTCTCCGTGACGGTCCCATCTGCGTCGCCTGGGAAGATCCGCGCCAGGTTTAAACCGTCGATCGGGCTGGTCCTCGTGCCTGTTGCGAAGGCCGGCACGTTGCATTGCGGCACGGCGATAAATGTA
>JAKZUY010000180.1:0-3204 GCA_047516345.1 Dehalococcoidia bacterium
GTCCAATTGCTCTATCCCGTCTTTGGGTGTGGGCATGTCGGGTTCTTCCTCTCGCATCCCGGTGTTGGGTAGAAGATGATTGAATGTTTAGGAGGTACGACATTGGAGCCATTTGCTCATGACATCATGGCGCTTATAGGCCGCTCCCCTTGGCGCGAGGCGGTTACGTACAGTAATACGTGACCCCACGAGTACGTCGTGATCAAGAAGGACAGCCAGGAAGATCTGCTAGGCGCGTTCTGTGCGCGTATGTCGCGGGGAGAGGGCGTAGAGTGCCTGTTTTTCGGCCAGAAGCGGAATTACCTCTTTCTGGGTGAGCACAAGTATTAGACTATGACGGACTGCATAGACATGGACCTGGAAGCAGACGACGATGTGCTGAACCGGGCTCCGCTGTACCGCGACCGCCGCGACTTCTTAATTCAACCCGGGGACACCGGGATGCGAGAGGAAGAACCCGACATGCCCACACCCAAAGACGGGATAGAGCAATTGGACGTCCGTAGTATGTGGAAGCATGAGGCGCTCAACTTCACCCCTTGGCTTGCCAAGAACCTCCACCTGCTGGGGGATGCGCTGGGGATGAAGCTGGAACCGGTCCAGACGGAAGTGCCGGTGGGCCCGTACTTTCTCGACATTCTGGCGAGAGAGACCGGCGAGGGCGTGTTAGTAGCCATCGAAAACCAATTAGAAGAGACCGACCTCATCCATCTCGGCCAGCTGCTCACCTATGCGACCGGATGCGGCGCGCACATCGCAATATGGGTCGCACCAGAGTTCGGCAACGAGCATGCCCAAGCTCTGCATCGGCTCAACGAATGGACGAACGAGAGAATCAGGTTCTTCGGCGTAAAGGTCGAGGTCGTCAAGAAGGCTGGTGGCACGCCCCCCAAACCGCGGTTCCGACAGGTGGTATACCCCGGCGGCTGGAACAAGGAGATTACGCGGCCGTCATGGGACATGCCCCTGGACACCCGGCGGCACTACGACTTCTTCCAACCACTGGTAACCAGGCTGCTTGAAGAAGGCTTTGCCGATAAGGCCGTCAATTACTTTGACCACACTGGCCGGCTCTTTCCCTCCCAAGTCCACCCGGATATGGGTTACTCGGTGTCTTTCTACGGAGACAACAGCGCTTGGGTAATATTCCATATTCGAATGGAAAAAAACGAGTTGACCAAACATATATTCGACGAGTTGAAGGTCGACCAGGTGCAGATTGAGCGAGGTGTCGAAGCCGGTCCCGACGCGGAATGGCAATGGCTCAAGTATGACAACTACGCTTTCTCCACGATAGGCATCAGGAGAGACGGGTCCATTGACGATCCTCCGGAAAAGCTGGAAAAGACCAAGGCCTGGATGCTTGATCTCCTTCCCAAGTTCAAGGAAGCATTCGATCCGCGTCTTGCACAGGCGCTAGGCTCCAAGTAACCGTCATCCTGTTCAACCAGTGGAGGTTCGGTACGAACGACTAAAACAACGCGAGGAAGAGCGGGAAGACTCAACGAGCAGGACGCACGGATGAACATGAAGCTAAAAGGACACCTACGCCCACACAGCACTCTACGAGGGGGTCTCCAGCGGCCGGTAGGACGTAGACCTGTCCGTCGCAGCCCAGATGCGGCCGCTCAGGGACTACCCCAAGGCCACGCCGCAAGCGGGTTCGAAACCTGCCCTTACGAATTAATTCGGTGCGTCCGCTTCGTACCTGACCGAATCACCCCGTCGCGTAATCCACGGCGTTAAGCAATAGTTGCTGGAACGGCCCCGGCGGCCGGGGCGGACAAAGGCAGGTGTCGGCGTGCCCGTCGAGCAGCATACCGACGGATACGCCCGAGTGGCCCAACGCCAGGTTGACGACCTTTCCCGCGCCGTATCCGCTGGACCAACCTAACGGCCTGTCGGCGCCTTCGTACGACGCTCCCAAGAAAATGTCGATCCCGGGCTGCAGGTCCATGTCGCAGTACAGCTCATCGTGGGTCTCGAAATCGTCCATGCCGTTGGTTACCGGGTGATCGCGGTCCCAGATGTTCACCGTGAATTGACCGAAGTGACCATGCGTGCTGACACCCGATACCCAACCGCCCCCCGTCAGTTTTTTCATCTCGGACCAATCGGGGCATGAATCGGCCGAGATATGGAGCGAGATGAGCCCGCCGCCATTTTCCACGAACGACTTCAGGCCTGTTCGTTGAGAATCGCTCAGATCGTTATTTGGGTCGCCGCCCGGATAAGAAAGGCGCAGCGATTCAACCTCTTCGACAAATTGGTTTCGCCGCCACGTATTGAGGACAATCCCGTCATATCCGGACAGAGACGGCTCAGCAAGCTCCCTGGCGGATCTCGTCACTCGAACGGTGTGCCCAGCGGTCCTCAGGCATTTCGTGATGACCGGCGTCGTTAGGTGGTAGGGGTGAAATCCGCCCGTTATCAATAGAAGCTTCATGTCGTCCTCTGAGTCTGAGAAATTCCTGCTGCTGGGCCCGCGATGTGAGCACTCATTTCGTATCGTCCAATAGCTACCAAACGCCGGTCTAACCTGTCCCTTGATCACCGCTTCCGGTCGGGAGGCCGGCCGCCGTCTCGAGGTCGAGTAGTTCTTCTAGCGGGATGTGGCAACGAACGTAATGGGTTTCGCTGACCTGCCTGTGCGGCGGCTCTACGTCATCGCAAATCGTTCCGACTTTCCAAGGGCATGTACGGGCGAACGCGCAGGCTGGTTGGCGATCTGAATCGACCTCTTCTTCAATGCCGCCCCGAACTTCCGCAATCGGCTTGCCGGGTTCTATGTCCAGAACAGCGGAGAGAAGCACGTGGGTGTAGGGGTGGTACGGCGGACGGTAGATCTCCGCGGTAACGCCGAACTCCATCACTTCTCCGCCGTATAAGACGGCTACGCGGTCCGAGACCGAACGGACCACCGCCAGGTCGTGCGAAATGAACAAGAACGCAATGCCGCGCTCCTCCTGCAAGCCCTGCAACAACTCGAGCACCCCGGCCTGGACAGACACGTCGAGCGCCGACACGATCTCGTCGCATAAAAGCAGGTCCGGTTCCGCCGCGAGGGCGCGGGCGATGGCGATCCTCTGGCGTTCGCCTCCGCTCATCTCGCCGGGGAATCTGCGCAGATACGTCTGATCGAGGTGCACGTCTTCGAGCAGCTCCAGGACCCTTGCCCGCATTTCGTTCCCAGACAGGCCAAAG
>JAKZUY010000181.1:0-4454 GCA_047516345.1 Dehalococcoidia bacterium
CAGTCCCCCGCCTCGCTAGACCCCTCACATAAGGGGCAAGGCGCTCCTGCTGGATACGCCGCCGATTGCGATGACGCCCGTGGCGTTAAAGCCGCCTGTGGCTACTACGCCTATTGTGTTAACACCGCCGATGGCGACTACGCTCATGGCGTTGACGCCACCTATAGCCCGGGATGTGTAGGTCCACTTCGTCTACTGGTCGATGTTGAGGCCTCCAATCCCCCGGCTCATCGTTTCTTTAACAGGGTATAGACGTAGTAGTCAGCGTTCATGGCGTCGAAAAGGCGGTCATAGTCCGATGGAGGGACGCTCGAGCCGGCGCCAGTCGAGGCGCTTCTGAATGAGACCAACGAGACCGGGGGAACCGGGGTCGCAGTGGCCGTGGCGGTTGCGGCAGGGATGACTGGAGTCGGGGTTGGCTCCGTAGCGGATCAGCAGGCGGCGCAGTCTTCGAGTAGATGGAAGTTTAGCGGTTTCCCGCTTAGTCGCTAACTTGCCGTCACTACTGTACTGAGCAATTTGAAACGATACTGCCTATACTTGCGCACGTGAACCATCCCAGTTAAGGGAAGACGTGAGGACCTGCCGCCATGACCGAACGACTGGCTCGAATCAGCGCGCGGAGGCCGTGGATCACTGTCGCCTTGTGGTTGCTGCTGGCGCTGGTCGCGGCAGGGATCGGCCGAAACCTGCTACCCACTGCGCTGACCACGGAGCTCGGCTTCATCTCAACTTTCAGCGAGGTTGAGTCCTGGACGGCCAAGGACCTGCTCGAAGAGGCGCAACTGGCGCCACCGCTTAGCGAAGCGGTCATGGTGCAGTCTGAAACTCTGACGGTGGATGACCCCGCGTTCCGGGCCAAAGTCGAGGAACTGACGGGCGCGCTTATCGCCATCGGACCGGACGTGGTGGCCGGCGGGCTGAACTACTACCTGACCAACGACGAACGGTTAGTCTCCGCCGACCAGAGAACGACCATCATCTCGTTGCAGTTGGTCGGATCGATTGCCGAGGCAACCCAGAACGCGGAAGAGATCATCCACGTCGTTGATGAAGCGGACCACCAGGACGGGTTCCGTGTTTTGGTAGCGGGCGACGCTACTATCGCCTTCGAGAACGGTGAGTTGTCGGAGTCTGACTTGACGGAGGGCGAGCGTATCGGCGTCCCGGTGGCGCTCCTCATCCTACTGGTGCTCTTCGGGGCGGTCGTGGCCGCACTAATACCCATCGGGATTGCCGCCGTCTCCATCGTGATAACGCTGGCGATTGTCGCGCTCATCGGCAACATCTTTGGCGAGCTGGTATTTTTCGTGCAACTCTGGATAACGATGATCGGCCTCGCCGTGGGGATAGACTACTCGCTGATCGTGGTGTCGCGTTTCCGGGAGGAGATGGCGAAGGGGCTGAGCACGCGGGAGGCGGTTGCCCGAACGGGGGCCACCGCGAACCGCACGGTGTTGTTCAGCGGGATGACGGTGGTCATCGCGTTGGTGGGCATACTGATCATCCCGCACACGCTTTTCTTCTCGACGGCCCTTGGTGCGATTTTGGTGGTCATAATCTCGGTTCTGGCCGCGCTTACGCTGCTGCCCGCCGTTCTCGCTCTGCTGGGGCCCCGGATTGACCGCTTGCGGCTCCCGTTCATCAACAGGGGCACGATCGAGGAAGGCGAGGAGAAGCAGCGGCGCGGTTTCTGGGAGTTCATCACGTACCGCACCATGCGCTTCCCGGTGATCAGCGTGCTCGTGGTCGGCGGCCTGATGATCTGGGCGTCCTACTACTACTTCGATATCAACAGGGGCTTTAACAGCGTCGAGGTTTTTCCGGAGGATTCGCACACGCGTGCAGGGTTTGAGGTGTTGGAAGAGAAGTTCTCTTTCGGATACGTCAACCCCGCCAAGATTGTTATCGACGGGGACTTGAACGATCCGCAGGTTAAAGACGGGATTGAGCGTTTGGAGGAGGCCATCCTGTCCGACCCTGACCTGGGGACATTCGTCCCGCAAACCAGCCCCTTGGGAGGCCTCGGCTTGCTCCTTGTGCCCGTGCCGGGCGCACCAAGTGGCAGCGCGGCTTTCGGCGCGGTGGAACGGCTTCGGGACGATTACATTCCGGCGGCGTTCAGCGGCGTTCCGGCTACGGTCCTGGTCGGTGGGCTGTCAGCGGAGTTTCTAGACTTCAATGGGATAGTAGGTACGTACACGCCCATCTCATTCGGGTTAATCCTGGCCGTCAGTTTCATCCTGCTACTTATCGTGTTCCGGTCGATCGTTATCCCCATCAAGGCCATCATCATGAATCTTCTCTCCGTCGGCACCGCCTACGGGCTGATGGTTCTCGTATTCCAGAAGGGCATTGGAGCGGACCTGTTTGGATTTCAGCAGACCGAGACCATAGATGTCTGGATACCCCTGGTTCTCTTCGCGGTTCTCTTTGGGCTGTCCATGGACTACCACGTCTTCATGCTCAGCCGCATCCGGGAGAGATTCGACCAGACGCAGAACAACGCCGAGTCCGTGGCCTACGGGCTCCGTTCGACGGCAGGCCTCATCACCGGCGCGGCCCTCATCATGGTGGCCGTGTTCAGCGGGTTCGCCTCGGGTGACATGGTCGTCAATCAGCAGGCAGGGTTTGGGCTTGCCGTGGCCGTGCTCCTCGATGCAACCCTGGTGCGAGGCATACTCGTACCCGCTAGCATGCAGATGCTGGGAAGGCGGAACTGGTATCTGCCATACTGGCTAAGTTGGCTTCCCGATCTGAGAGTAGAATCAGAAAAAGGATGAATCTTCCTGCGTCCGAATCGTCTGGATTGTAGTTCGCACGGAGGCGAATGCACCTATGCATATACCGACTGACTACAGCGCCGGTTACGAGGAGGCTCGCAAAATCGCGCCGGAGATGGCGTCCAACTACATAGCGCACATGCTCATTGGAGATCCGGTAGCCGAAGCGATGACCACAGATCTCGCTGAGCTTGGTCGCATCAAGTCTGGGCAACTCATCCGGACAGCCATGGAGAACCCGGGGGATGAGGCTCTGCGGGACGCGCCGGCCTCGGTGCGAACATTTTTCGAAGAGGTTGATACCGCGCCCGATTGGGTCGACTATTCAGCATTCGCCCCGGGTGTCCGCATGTTTCACAGAAATTCTGGGGTGATACTGGCGGCGTTCGTCGCCGGTGTTCTGATAGAGGGATTCACAACGAACATAGCAAAATCGTTCTTCATCACGGGGCGCGTGCGTGACCAGGGCGCCAGACGATTGGGACAGAATAACCGTCACATGATGGAGATATTCCTTCCCGGAGGCTTGTACAGGCATGGCGATGGCTGGAAACTATCGGTCCGCATCCGGATAATTCATGCACGTGTGCGTTACCTCCTGAACAACTCGGGAGAATGGAATACCGAAGAGTGGGGCGCGCCGATGAGCGCGGCACACCTGGGTTACGCCATTTCAGCTTTTTCAGCAAGGCTGCTGAAACATATGAAAACTCTGGGCGCCGCCTACAATGATGTCGAGCGCGAAAGCTTTATGGCCGTGTGGCGTTATTCCGGTCATCTGATGGGCATCCCCAAGACGATCCTGTTTCGTAACGAAGAAGAAGCCCTGAAACAGTACGACATCGGTTTGATATGCGAGCCGGATGCTCCGACAGAATCAGTGGTAATGGCCCACTCTCTTGTTAACTCCGCTCCGTTGATCGCAGGGATGACTGCTCCGCCGGAGCGCCAGAAACTAGCTCGCTACGTGTACAAGATTTCGCGTGGTCTTATCGGTCAAGAAACCGCCCGGCGTTTGATGTATCCTCCGCATTCGTCCTTGGGGGCTGTCCCGTGGTTTAGGTTTCAGCAGCGTTATGGCAACATCTTGGGTAAGCTGCTTCCGGGAACTTCCCAGAACAGCAATTTCACCAAATTCACCTCGTTGCTCGAAACTTCAGTATTCGATAAGGAAGGAATCCGATACCAACTGCCAGACCACGTATACGCAGAAGAATCTTCGAAGTGGTGAGACAGGCTCCGTCAAGCGACTTACGGGGGAGATTGCTTCGTTCTAACCGCGCCAGCGAGAAAGTTAATCCTTGACAATGCTTCACGTCTCTGACCGGCGTTGGACGGCATCCGGCGCCCTGTCTGACATAGCCGCTCAACCGGCCCGTACGTCAAAGGTCTTTCACTACCGGGTGATATCATGAACCGAACGAGGTCAACTGCTGACTTGGCCTGAGAACTCCACCAAAACCTGCCAATCGCTCCAGCCGTTCTCACATTTGCCGGCGCCGATGCCGCAAGCCGACACTTCGCAAGGAACTTTCCCATGTCCCAACGCCTCCTGGACCGGATCAATGCGCCGAGTGACCTCAGAGGACTGACTTACGAGGAACTGGACCAGGTTGCGCAAGAGGCGCGAGATACCATCATCTCCGTCATAACCGAGCGCGGCGGCCACCT
>JAKZUY010000182.1:0-4438 GCA_047516345.1 Dehalococcoidia bacterium
GCTCTCGATGGCGGTGCCGGAGGTCCGGCGGCGCTGCGCCCGGGCCTGCTCATCAAAGCGTATCCGCAACAGCTCCATCTTGGAAGTCTCGACCTCTACGGCCTCCGGTGCGGAAACAGCGGTCAACAGCCGGTGCGTGGAATCGAGCGCTCGGTAGGTGTCGTCGCTGGAGAATTGTTCCTGGTGTGCCCAGCGGTTGCGGACGTCGCGCAGCTCGCTCACCAGGCTGCGCTCTGCGTGACCTAGGGTGTCGCGGTAGACGTCATTCCACGAATCCCACATGACCTTCAGTAGCGCCGCCGCATCCATGTGGTGAAAGGGGTGTTCTCGGTCCCTGATCGGTTCGCCCAGAATATGCTGCAGCTCCCGGACCGCCTCGTCTTTATAGCGACTGCCGAACTCCCGCGCGGCAAAGGGAGCCAGCCCGGCCTTGAGCGATTCCATCGCCTTGCCCACTCGTTCTTGATTGGTGATCGCCATCGTCTTACTCCTGGTTGAACATGGTGCCTTGCTGGGCCCGAGTAACCTGCTGGGTTAATCTGGCCAACTCTGGCCAACTCTGCACCAGCGCGTTGTATCCCAGCGCATCGTGGGCGCGGTTCTTCTGGTCACAGATGCGGTAGAGACGATAAGCCAATTCCCGAGCGGCCTCGGCTTTGTAACCCAACTCGGCCATCAACTCGGCGGCGGTTTCTTCTCCCTGGTCCAGAACACGCACCAGATGGTGAACCGATTCCCAGGCAGTGAGTCTTTGGTCTTTTTCGGGATCCCACTCATCAGGGAGCTCACTGGGCCTGAGTAGACGTACCCTGCCTGCGGCCGCATCAAGTATGCCCGCCTCCACCATGCCCGCAACGCTGGTATTCTTGGCTATTGATAGCGTCTCGGCGACGCCATACTCGCCCTCGTCAAAGCCCGATTGCTCGAACCAAGCTAGAGCCCAGCGGGTTTCGGCGTCGAAGTCCCCCTCCTGTTCTGCGAGCACTTCATCAAGGGTTTGGTTGATGAGGGATAGGGCCTCACGTACCGTTACAGACTCACCACTGGCGTCCAGAACCCGCGCATAACGAGTGAAAACCGCCATGCCCGGACCGATGGCTGCCTGCGCCAGGTCCACCGGTGCGATATTGCCTTGCTGCATCTGGCGAAGAGCATCGGGCAATTCTGATTTTAGGGCTTCGATGAACTCCCGCCGTGTGGCGACAGGCGCATCGGTAGAAAGCGGACGACAGACCAGTATGATGCTTGAAGCTAGGGCGTTGGTGCCCATACCAACTTGGCGCGTCGCCATTTCGGTTCGCATCGGCCATGTACCGCTGATACCGAATCCTGCCTGGATCACTGCGTCCAGGAATGTTGCCCAACCGGTGTTGACAACTCCCGATTCGGATTTCGTTTCGGACTGCTTGAAGGCATAGTAGATGGTGACTGGGCTGGCGGGGTGCGACTGTGCGGCAAGGCGCTGCATCGCCAACGTCATGCCATCCAGAAAGAACGCTTCTGCCTTCTCTCTGTTCCCATGGCGGTACGGAGTTGCGACTAACTCTTCAGTCTTGGGCACAGTGAGCGTTGCGAAGAGATCGGGAAAGCTCGATATCAGTGATCGACGCAACCAGACGTAGAAAAAGTCGGAGAGGTCCGCGTATCCGATGTTGTCATAGTAGGGTGGGTCAGTCGAGACCAGTTTGTCGTCGGAATGACCCTGAGATAGAGCACTTGTCTGGAATGAGAATCCCCCTGGAGCTGGTTGCAACCATCGTAACGGATCGCATGAATAGAAGACTGCCGCATCGATGCTACCCGTCGAACTAGCCAGAAAGTTCGGCTCCGCGAAATCCCATATCATTGGTAACGCCTGGCGACCAAAACAATGCTGTGATTTCTGTCCGACAGCATTCCAGCGAACGAGGTTGTTGCCGGTCATAGCCATTCGATCTACAGCAAAAGCTAAATACACTCTCACCGCATCCGAGTAGGCAGTCGCACCCATACCACCATCTCGCAAGGGGATGGCGTCATCTCGAACACCCGCCACCACAGCATCTTTTCGGACGTGATCTTGTGCTTCCGCTACTAGGTCAGAGAAGGTGGTCAGAGCCATCAGTTGGCGTTCTGTAAAAAGATCGCGCCACTTGGTCATCCCATACTCTTGCACCCGGAAGCCGAGCGCTCGTTCCGGCAAGTCCGCTTCTGACGTATCGCTGGGTATCGCTACTCGGGCAATATCCTCTTGTTCCTTAGTTGGTGCTAGATACACTCTGCCTCGATTTCCTTCAGCAACAATAGCCATTAGTCGAGCGCCCATACGCCCGGCCTTCCCTTGGGAGCGTAGGTACTCAAACGGCATCGGCACACCGGACATGAGGCAAAGGAAACTGCTCCCGCTGCCGCCAGACTTAGTGCCTCGCCTCGCCGATTCTGGCGGTGTGCCCGTCTTAACCGTGAACCGGTAACCACCGTTCTCGATCGCGGTTTCGACATAAGCTTCCTTGCCTTTCTTCGTGGAGACTACGAAATTTGACACCAGCGGCACGTCCACTGCGGCGAAGGCTGGGTTGGGACTCTTCACGGTGCGCGCCCACAGCCAGGCGATGACGGTTAGTTCTCGGCCCGCGTACTGTTTCAAATCCGGCCGTTCGCGGACCATCTGCTCTGTGACCTCGACCTTGGGGTAGTGATGCCCGATTCGCTTTTCTGCCTCGTCCCGCATCCATTTCCCGTAGTACCGCACATCCTCGGCCAGGCCGGTGGCGCCCTTCCAGACGGCAGTGGTCGAACCTTTGCCCTGACGGTCTTCCGGATTGACCGGCGGCCTCCCGGCGAACTTGGGCGGTATCGCGATCATGGCCTTGTTGATGAGTACCGCCACTGGGTTCAGGTCACTGGCGTAGGCTTCCAGGCCCAACCGCTGTGCCTCTAGAGGTATGCTTCCGCCGCCGGCGAAGGGGTCGTGAAAGGCGGGGAGCCGGTTCGGGTTGAACAACTCCGCCGCCCTGGGGTGATCCTTGTTGTCCTCACAGATGCGTCGCCAGCTCTTACGAATTTCCTCGCGAGCCGATTCGAGAATGACCTCGTTGGTGGTGCTTTCCCATTTGACCAGCTTCTCAATAATCCTGAAGAGTCGTTGGCGTTCCTGCGATTGGGCCTCCTCGGTTGGGAACAACTCCGGGCGCGATGATGGGTCGTCCACCATTTGGGCAAATAGCACCGCACGCGCCGCCGCCAACGGTCGCCGTGCCCACCAAAGGTGCAGCGTGCTGGGGTGGCCGTGCCGGATGGACTTCTCCCGTACCGACGCTGCATTAATGGCTTCCAGCGGCAGAGCGACTTCGATAAGTTTTTTGCGGGTTTTAATCATAGTCATCAGCAGACCTATTTGGTGGGCAGTTGGAAGCCAACAGGATTTGCGTCGATCAGGTCGATGGCGTGGCGAATATCCATGGCTACGACAAAGCCCGGATTCTCTCGGAAAAAGGCTGACGGTTCGCCGTGGTCATTTACGATGGGATTGCCGGATTTGTCTACGATAGGCTCTTGTAATGGCGTCGGGTAGTTGGCAACAATGCCTGCGACTTGGATCTTGTTCTGTGGCTGTCCAATCGGCACGAATACGACTGGGCCACCACTGAACCCTTTGTTAACGTGCCCGTCAATATAGATACGTGTAGGGATTGCTGGAACGATTGCGCTGACAATGCCAGCCTTCACGAAAGGGATCGGGAAGTCTCGGTTGATATGCTCAGCGCCGCCGTCCCATCCGAATGGGAATCCGAGGAAATAGGCGGTTTGCCCCCAGCCTAATCCGCCCGCAGATGGCTCCAAAGGAGATGGCGGTGCTAACCGTACTGGGCATGACAGAACGGCCACATCCACATCACCTCTGCCTATTCCGACCACGTCGACGATGATGTTCTTCCACTGACTTTCGTGGAAAACTGCGACGGTATCACTTCCGGTGATACCGTCAACCACATGACGAGCAGTGACCAGGTACTGTCTGCCTTCGCGGTCGACTGCGAAAGCCGTTCCTGTCCCCACTCTGTGGCTGATATGGAAGGTACGTTGAATTACTCTGTCCGTGATCATGGAGCCTTGCCTTCAGTTTGGTCGACTGAGAAATTAGACAGTCCTAATTCAATTCCATTTCTGCGGTCGGGTGAGCACATAGCCGTCAGCCTTGGTAACCTGTTGTGGAAATTGGCTATCCCGCAGTGCATTACGGCCGATGGTGAAGAAAGCCGTCGCCGCGTTGCGGAGACCGGCGGAATGCCGGCCCGGTGGGAATGCGACAACAACTCGCTTCTGGGGATAGCGTTGTCGGACCGCGCGTATGGGACCGGCCAGGTCGCCGTCGCCGGAGACGACGATGGCAGTGTCAAACACGTCGTCCTGTGCGTCGCCCAGCAGTTCAACCGCGATGTTCACGTCGGTAGTCTTC
>JAKZUY010000183.1:0-3199 GCA_047516345.1 Dehalococcoidia bacterium
ACCCCACGGCTATGCCTGCCCAGGCAACTCCGACCGCGATGGCGATGATGGAGCGGGAGAATCCCGAACGATACGGCGGCAATTTGACCGTTACTCTCGGCGCAGCGATCTCCACGCTGGACGTTCACAGGACCACTGGCACAACCGCGAACACAATCGCGTACGCAGTGCAGGAGTTCCTGTTCGCCTACAACGAACAGCTTCAGGCCCAGCCTCTGTTGATCGATAGGTGGGAGACCAGTTCGGACGGCTTGACGTGGACCTTCAAGCTGCGAGACGGGCTCAAGTTCCACAACGAAAAGGCCGTGACTTCTGAGGACGCAGTGCAGTCCTGGATCAGATGGGCAGAACGAGACAACTACGGCTCGCTCATCTTCGGCTTTATTGACGACATCTACACGACCGGCGATCTGACGTTCCAGATCGAAATGGTCGAACCTACGGCGCTGGTACTTGAAGGTATGGCACGAATCGGCGGGTACTACCCGTACGTCATGCCGCCTGAGATGTACGGCGTTCCCGCGGCAGACGGCGCAAGCGTATTGATCGGTACCGGTCCGTACAAGTACGCCGAGTGGGTACCAGGAGACCATCTGCTGGTCGAGCGGTTTGAAGACTACCTGCCGGTCGATGGAGAATTCTCCTTCATGGCTGGCGAGAAGATCGCATACTTTGACACCGTTGACTACGTGGTCGTCCCGGACACCAACGCCCGCATCGCGGCGCTGAGGACTGGCGAGATCGACGTTATCGACGGAGAGATCCCCAGCGACTTTGTGGACACTCTGGCCGAAGACGCGAACCTGACAGTTGAGATCTTCTCCAACAACGCCACCCGTGACGGCGCCTGGATCGACAACGTCGACGGGCCGTTCGCCGACGGAGCGGTGCGGAAAGCGTTCGCCATGGCCTATCCGGTCGAAGACGCTCTCCGCGCAGCGGTTGGCGACGAGCGGTTCTGGGACCTTTGCCCGTCTATGATGGTGTGCGGCGGCAACAAGTGGGGCGGATTTGACGACTTCTCTGATGACGTCTACAACGTCCGCGACACGGCCGGCTCGGACGGCCTGACCGGCCTCGAACGGGCCAAGAAGATCATCGAGGACAAGGGCCTCGTTGGTTCGTCCATCATCGTGTTGCAGGCCGCGGACCGGCCGCGGTTCTCCGGACCGGCAGAGATTTCCCGCCAGACACTGGAAGAACTCGGCTTTGATGTTGAGTTCAAGGTGACTGACTGGGCAACGCAGACCAACTGGCGTGAAAAGCCCGAGTTGTGGGACGTGTTCCACACCGCTGGCGGCGGCGCTTGGGGGACAAACCCGCTGCTGAACAGCTCACTGGCCAAGAACAAGTACTGGAACAAGTACCAGGACGAGTCCGGCCGGATGACAGCGCTCACACAGGAACTGGCGCGAGCCACATCTGCGGACGACCAACTCCGGATCGTCAAGGAAATGCAAGAGGTGTTCTGGAACGACATCCCTTACGTTTCGTTCGGCGACACTTACGCAGCTGCTGCCTACAGGGCCAACATTGAGGGAGTGAAGAAGTTCCGCGGTCAGCCTTTTAACGTGTTCAACTCCTGGCGTTCCAACTAGTCAGGACGACGATCCACAAGCCATTGAAGGCGGTCGGCCGGTGCGTATTGCATCGACCGGCCGTCTTTGTTGCTACCTTCCAGAGCGCCCCGATGCGTCTCGCTGTAATGGATCACCGGCCACACAAACCAACTAGAATGGCCGAGAACGAAACCGTCGCGACCTAATGTGCACAGGGTGCCGGGTCCAGCTATAGAGGCCATTTGACCGCCTACATCATCAAACGCGTACTCGCCGCGATCCCGATTCTGATATTTGTCGGGATAGTGACGTTTTCACTTGTTCACATCGCGCCCGGAGATGCGGCCAACATCATGGCCGGGGACTACGCCGGGCCGGACGACGTAAAGCTCATTCGCGCAGAGCTGGGGCTGGACAAGCCCGTTATGCAGCAATTCGTCGAATGGATCGGAAGGACGGCGAGGGGCGACCTGGGCTCGTCGATCTTCTCCGGGATCCCGGTGGTCGAACTCGTCCGCCTAAAAATCGGCGCCACGCTCAGCCTTACCGTCACAGGCGGGATCCTGGCAATCCTGCTCGGTGTTCCGACGGGTATCGTAGCCGCCTGGAAGGCGGGTACGCTCATCGACCGAATAATCCAGATTTGGGCCGCGGCGGGTATCTCGATCCCGGGTTTCTGGCTCGGCTTCATCATGATCTGGGGCTTTTCGGTAAACCTTCGCTGGTTCCCGGTGATCGGCTACGTTCCTCCCACGGAGAGCATCGTTGAATGGATCAGGCACATAACCCTGCCCTCCCTACTTCTGGGAGTTACAAGCGCCGCAATCATCATCCGGATGACACGCGCCTCTTTGCTGGAAGTGTTTCGGGAGGATTACATCAGAACTGCGCGCTCGAAGGGTCTTGCCGAAACCGCCATACTCTTCAGCCACGCGTTGCGTTCCGGGGCCATACCAATCCTCACGGTAATAGGATTCCTTGCGGCGGCCCTCATTACCGGTACCGTAGTAACAGAGACGGTATTCACGATACCCGGGCTTGGACGACTCGTCGCCGATGCGGTGCAGACGAGGGACTTCCCGATCGTTCAATCGCTCCTGATGCTCCTCGCCTCGGTGTACGTCTTTGTAAATCTGATCGTCGATATTTCCTATGTCGTTGTAGACCCAAGGGTGAGGCTGTAAATGGCCACTGCACAGGATACGGCGGCCGTCCCCCTGTTTGAGACGCCCACTTTCAATGAGCGTGTGTCCGTTTGGCGCCGCTCCTTGTTCCGCACTTTGCGGGCCAACCCAAACTTGGCCGCCGGCCTGGCGGTCCTGATCGTGATGGGCTCAATAGCGATCTTCACTGCCACCCCGTGGGCCATCAAACTGGCGCGCTATGATCCCACCGAACTGGCGGTACGCGAGCGAGTCGACCGGCCCAGCAGCGCTCACTGGTTCGGCACCGACGGTCTCGGGCGAGACGTCTTTTCGCGGACCATGCACGGCGCCAAAACATCGCTTATCGTCGCTTCGTCTGTAGCCGCGATCGTTACCGTTGTCGGCGTAACCTTGGGCGTAACCGTTGGATACAGCCGCGTCGCCGACAACATCGTGATGCGTATCATGGACGGCATGATGTCCTTCCCGACTCTC
>JAKZUY010000184.1:0-10109 GCA_047516345.1 Dehalococcoidia bacterium
GCGTGCCCGAACATAGGCGATTGCTGGGAGCGCCGCACCGCCACATTCATGATCCTGGGGGATACGTGCACGCGGGCGTGCTCGTACTGCAACGTGAAGACCGGCTGGCCCGGCACGCTCGACGCAGCCGAACCGTTCCGACTTGCCAGCACCGTGGCAGACATGGGCCTACGCTACACAGTCGTCACCTCGGTCGACCGCGATGACCTGCCGGACGGCGGCGCAGGTATGTTTGCGCTCTCCATCAACGAGATCCGCCGGCTCGCGCCGACGTGCAAAGTCGAAGTCCTTATACCGGATTTCTCCGGCAGCCGGGAGTCGCTCGCCGCGGTGATCAATGCCGGGCCCGAGGTCCTCAACCACAACATCGAGACGGTGCGACGCGTCTTCCCTAAGGTCCGACCCAAGGGTGACTACGACCTGTCGCTGGAGTTGCTGCGCAGGGTTAAAGAGATCAATCCGTCGATGCCTGTCAAGTCGGGCATGATGGTCGGGTTGGGCGAGACCCGCGACGAGATACTGGAAACTATGCGCGACCTGCGGAACGCCAATTGCGAACTGCTGACAATAGGGCAGTATTTGAGACCAACGAAGAATCACCATCCGCTCATCAGGTTCTACTCGCCGGCCGATTTCAATGAGTTCCGCGACGCGGGCCTCGCCATGGGCTTCCGTCACGTGGCTTCCGGGCCGCTCGTACGAAGCTCGTACCATGCGGACGTTCAGCACGAGGCTGCGCAAGGCGCGCTCGCACCGGCCGCAGGGCTCAGCTAACGAGCCCGTATCAGAAGTCCATCCCGATTGATTTGGACTGCGCATCATCCGCCTTCACCGGCGCCGACCTCCATGCGCCTTCTACGACGCCGAAATCCATCGTCTTCCCCGACCCTTATCGTGGAACCACGGGGCGCGGTGAAGGACGGGGATTGACGGAGTGAGCGACTCCACGCACACCACGTCGGCACAGCACGTAGATTCCCGTTTGCAGAAACCTTTGAGTAACTCCTAGCGTTGGACCATGATGAAAAGTCCAGGCATACCATCCAATCCCGAATCCCCGCCCCTGGATTCCCGATTTCTCGGGAATGACGGCAGGGGGTACGGGAATGACGGTGAAGGCGTCCTGTACGTGGTCGCAACCCCTATCGGCAACCTGGGAGATCTGTCGGAACGCGGTGCTGAGGTGCTACGCAACGTCTCGCTGATTGCTGCGGAGGACACGCGCGTTACCCGCAAGTTACTCACCCGCATCGATGCCCACGCACGGGTTGTCAGCTACCACGAAAACTCGCCCACAACGAGGCTCCACGAGATAGTCACCGCACTCGAATCGGGCGACGTGGCGTTAGTTACCGACGCCGGCACGCCAGCGTTGAGCGACCCCGGCGCGGAACTCGTCGCAGCGGCAGCAGCCGCGGGGTGCATAGTGGCGGCGGTCCCCGGCCCCTCAGCCGTCGCAGCCGCGTTGTCGGTCGCCGGCATGCCAGCAGACCGGTTTCTCTACCTCGGTTTCCTGCCCCGCCAACGGAGTCGCCGCATCGAAACGCTTCGGAGCGCGGCGAGTGAGCCCGGTCCGTTGGTGATCCTCGAAGCGCCCCACAGAGCAACCGCAACGCTCGAAACGATCGCAGACCTGTTCCCGGACCGGGCCGTGGCCGTATGCCGGGAGTTGACCAAACGGTTTGAGGAAGTCTATCGGGGTAATGCCGCGGGCGCGCTCGAGTACTTCGACGAGCCGCGCGGGGAGTTCGTGATCGTGGTCGAAGGGGCCGGCAAAAGACGACAACAGCTCCCGGACGAACAATTGACGACCGCCATACAGTCTGCGCGTTCGAGCGGACTGTCCGGCCGTTCACTCGTCGACGCCGTGGTCGAGTCCACCGGCGCATCGCGCAGTCGCGTATATCGCCTCACCCTTCATGGATGACGAACACCCGGCCCACCTGCCCTGCTAGCTATAATGGGATTGATTGTGACTACGTTCACAACTTCACCAGTCCCGCACATCCCCCTGAGTTGCCTGAGTAGAGGCACCACTTGCCCCGAAAGATACTTGTCGCGGTCGCCTGGCCCTACGTAAACGGGCCGCCGCACCTGGGCCACATCGCCGGCATGAACGTTCCGGCCGATATCTTCGTGCGCTACCACCGGCTGGCAGGCAACGACGCCGTCATGGTCTCCGGCAGCGACATGCACGGCACGCCGACCGCGCTCAGGGCGGCAGAAGAGGGCGTCGAACCGGCCGTTATCGCACAGCGGTACCACAAGGTCTGGTCCGAATGCCTTGCCGCAATGGGCTTTTCGTACGATATCTACACGGACACCGACACCGATAACCATCACAAGGTCACCCACGACATCTTTGAGCGGCTAAACGAACAAGGTTTCCTGTATAAGGCGAACCAGACGATGCCGTACTCGGTTACCGAGCAGCGATTCCTGTCGGACCGGTTCGTGGAGGGCACTTGCCCCCATTGCCAAAACCCTCGCGCTCGCGGCGATCAGTGCGACGCCTGCGGGCGGACGCTGGATCCCGCAGACCTGATCGACATACGCAGCGCCCGGGACGGCTCGACCCCCGAGTTCCGCGACACGGTGCACCATTTCTTCAGGTTGAGCGCTTTTCAGAGCGACCTCGAAGAGTGGGTTTCCGGAAATGACGAATGGCGCACGAACGTCCGTAACCAGACCATGGGCTGGCTGAAGGAAGGCCTGCGGGACCGTGCCATAACGAGGGACATCAACTGGGGTGTTTCGGTGCCGTTTCCCGGCTATGAGGACAAACGCATCTACGTCTGGTTCGAGGCCGTCATCGGATACCTTTCGGCAACGATAGAGTGGGCCAAACGCTCGGGGCAGCCCGACGCCTGGAAGCGATTCTGGGAAGAACCGGACGCCGAGGCCTACTACTTCCAGGGCAAGGACAACATCCCGTTCCACACGCTCATCTGGCCCGCCATGCTCATGGGATACGGCGGACTCAACCTCCCCACGGACGTCGTCGCGAACGAGTACCTCAACTTCAAGGGTCAGGAGTTCTCGAAGAGCCGAAACTGGGCAGTGTGGCTGCCCGACTACCTCGAACGCTACGATGTCGACCCGCTGCGCTACTACCTGGCGTCGACCATGCCGGAGACCTCCGACTCAGACTTCACCTGGGAAGGATTCGTGGCGGCCAACAACAACGAACTCGTCGCGACGTTCGGCAACTTTGTGCACAGGGTTCTCACACTCACGTATCGAAACTTCGACGGCAAGACGCCCGAACCCGGAAGTCTGTCGGAAGACGATGTCGCGGCGCTGGCAGCCTGTGACGCCGCGTTGTCCGGTGTCTCCGACGCGATAGAAGCGCGGCGATTCCGCGACGGGCTGCGAGCCGCTATGGCCCTCGCGCAATACGGCAATCGCTATATAGACCAGAAGGCCCCGTGGGCAAAGATGAAGCAGGACAAGGCCGCGGCCGCGACCACCCTCTGGACCACCCTGAACCTCGTGGCCACTCTCCGGACCGTCATGCACCCGTTCCTGCCATTCGCCGCCCAGCGAATTCATGAACTCCTGGGTTTGGAGGGAGAGGTAAGCGACATCGGATGGGCGCGCCAAGAGATCGTCCCAAACTCGCCCCTCAGGGAGCCAAAACCTCTGTTCCGCAAACTCGACGAGTCGGTGATCGAAGAAGAATACGCACGACTCGACTCGCAGTAAGCAGTTGCGGGCGAATTCACGATGGTAGTTCATCAGAGCCAAAACGAAATCTACGCTCTTGTGGAGCGCGACCTAAAGCAGGTAGTCAAAAATCTGTCGAAGGTCTGGGAGAGTCAGGAGAGCCACCATTCCGGCGTGGCCGAACGACTCGCCCACGTGCTGGCGACCCCGGGTAAGCGTGTGCGCCCCGCGGTCACACTGCTGGCCTCCCGGCTTTGGGGCCGCGAGCCCGACGAACGCACCATCAAGATGGCCACCGCGGTGGAATTGCTGCACATCGCCACACTGATACACGACGACACCATAGACATGGCGGATACGCGGAGGGGGGTCGCCACCGCCAGCAATCTCTGGGGCGGCAGCATGGCCGTTCTGCTCGGGGACTACGTCTTCGCTTACTCCGCCATGTTCGTGTGCGACACTCACAGCGTGCGGCTCATTCGCCGCTTCGCTGAGACCATTGCCGAATTGTCCCGCGGCGAACTCCATGAGATGCTCGACGCCTGGAACCCGGCCACAACCCGGCAGAGCTACTTCTCACGCATATACGACAAGACCGCTTCTCTCTTTTCCACCGCCGCCGAAAGCGGCGCAGTGCTTGGGAATGGTGACGAAGACAGCGTGGAGAATCTGCGGACCTACGGCCTCAATCTTGGCCTCGCATACCAGATAGTTGACGACGTGCTCGACTACCGGTCCACAAGCAAGGCTCTGGGCAAGCCCGCCAGCCACGACCTGAGCGAGGGCGTCCTCACCCTGCCGGCGCTTATCGCCCTCCATAACGGCTGGGCGCCTGCGCTCCACGAGTACATCACGTCCGACCAGTCGAACAGGCATGACATGCTCGCCGAGGCCTACCGCCAGATATGTTCTTCCGAGGCTCTCGCCGCAGCTAGCAGCACGGCTGAGGAATACCTGGACAAGGCAGCGGCGGCCATCGGTCCACTGCCTGAGTCAGAGGCCAAAGCGGCGCTGTTGGGCCTCGTACACTACGCCCGAACCCGCGCCAACTGACCCGGTAGCGCATGGCAGGAGCGGCCGATAACAGCCGGCGACGGCGCGCTTCGAGCAAGCCGCGACCGCCGCGTCGAATTCCGGTATCCCCTGCCGAGGTAGCAGAGCGACTCTATCCCCTCTACGGCCCGGTGACATGGGAACCGAGACTCAACGCGCTCGACGAATTGATATTCACCGTCCTGACGCAGCACACCTCCGATTTGAACGCCGGGCGAGCGTTCAAATCCCTGCGAGAACGGTATCCCACCTGGCCCGCGGTCATAGCCGCGCCGGCCGAAGAGGTCGCCGACGTGATACGCGCCGGGGGCCTTGCCAACCAGAAGTCTGTGCGCATCCAGCGAATACTGGCCACAATCCTCGAAAGGCGCGGCGAACTCGACATTCAGTTTCTCGGCGGGATGACGCTCGATGACGCCAAAGCGTGGTTACAGGAACTGCCGGGTGTCGGCCCAAAGACCGCGGCTGTGGTGCTCGCATTCGCCCTGGGCATGCCCGCCCTGCCGGTCGACACGCACATCCACAGGGTCTCCCGACGCCTCGGGCTCATCCGGCCCGGAACGTCAGCCGATGATGCCCACGACGTACTCGAACAGATCGTCCCGCCCGACGACCGATTCGTGTTTCACGTGCTGCTAATCAACCACGGCCGCCGCATCTGCAAGGCAAGGCGGCCGCTCTGCGGCGACTGCCCACTTCAATCCACCTGCCCCGGCAGTCAAACTTCGCCGTAGTCTTCGTTCGCGTCGTTTCCTGCTAACTGACAGTACGGCGCACACGCGAACAGCCTCTCCCTCGACGCCTCTGGTGGTAATCTCATAGTTTGATCCGGCCCGGGGAGGTCACCATGACAAGAGCAGCGATCCTCAACGTAACTGGCTACGCCGGCGCCGAGTTGGCTCGAATCCTGCACCATCACCCCGACGTCGACCTCGTCGCAGTGACCGGCCGGAGCGCAGCCGGCAAGAACCTGGCCGAGGTCTTCCCCCACCTCCGCGCCATCGAACTCAGGATCGCCCCCGACGTGGACGAATCCGTGGACGTCGTCTTTTCCGCCCTCCCCCACGCGGCCAGCGCCGAACGCGTCGGGCCATTTCTCGAAAAAGGCGTGGCCGTCGTCGACATCAGCGCAGACTTCAGGCTGAAGGACCAGGACACCTACGAATCGTGGTATCAGGTCGATCACCCATACCCGCAGTACATCGAAGAGGCGGTCTAC
Source organism: Dehalococcoidia bacterium (assembly GCA_047516345.1). Taxonomy (GTDB): domain Bacteria; phylum Chloroflexota; class Dehalococcoidia; order Lucifugimonadales; family Lucifugimonadaceae. The sequence continues at coordinate 5,939 of JAKZUY010000184.1, forward strand.
GGACTGCCTGAGTTGCACCGGCCAGACATCGCCCGCACGAAGTTGGTAGCCAATCCAGGCTGCTTCCCCACCGGCGCAATACTCGGAATGGCCCCATCGGTCAGCGAGGGCATCGTCGAGCCCGACGTCGTCTACGACGCCAAGACCGGCGTGTCCGGCGCAGGTCGTAGCGGCAGCGTCAAATACAACTTCTCAGAACTCAACGACAACACGCAGGCGTATTCGATTACCGGGCACCGCCATCAGCCTGAGATGACGCAGGAACTCAGCGCCCTGTCCACCGTTGGTGACGTGACTGTCACTTTCACGCCCCACCTGGTACCCATGACCCGCGGTATCCTGGGCGCCTGCTATGCGCGACTGAACGAAGGCGTGGATCAGGCCCAAGTCGACGAGATATACAGGGACTACTACGCCAGCGAGCCATTCGTAACCGTGGTGTCGGAATCGCCGTCGACCAAGCAGACGTGGGCCAGCAACCAATGCCTCGTGCATCCGGTGGTCAACAAACAGTCTGGGCGGCTCATCGTCGTCACGGCCCTCGACAACCTTGTGAAAGGCGCGGCCGGCAGCGGCGTCCAAAACATGAACGTCATGCTTGGAATCAACGAAACCGCGGGCCTTGAAGCGCTCCCCATCTACCCCTGACCGCACTGAACCCAGTCACCGAATATTTTGCCAATGGGTCCGCTGCCGCGGTATTTGATGTCACCCCCGACGCGCAATACCCCTCACGCAGGTGAGCCGCACAGCCGTTCCCGGTCAGGTCGGCATGCTGTGCCCGGTGAAAACGTTCTTAACACGTACTCGCTAAAGGGCGCGATAATGGCGGCACTTATTTTCTGGGAGGTCAGCATGGCAATCAGGGCATACCTGCTCATAGAGGCGCAGGCGGGCAAGGGTAACTCGATCCTTAAAGAGCTACGCGACTTGCGCGAAACGATTCAGGCCGACCGGGTCACCGGCCCGTATGACCTTATCTGCGTCCTTGAGTCCGACGATCTCGACAAACTGGGCGATATCGTCCGGGACACGGTTCACAAGATCCCGGGAGTGAGCCGCACCATGAGTTGCCTCCGCTTTACCAGCTAGAAGCCGCTCGGCTCCCCGCCGCGCGACTCAGCGCAGGTTCTCTGAGAAAAACTCCAGCGTCCTTTTCCACGCCAGACTCGACGCCGGCTCATCGTAGATCTCAGGCCGATCGTCGTTGAAGAAGGCGTGATTCGTTCCGGGATATATGTGGAATGCAGCTTCAACGCCGGCGGCTTCGAGGCTGGCTTGCAGGTCGGGCAGCATGTCGGTCGCGCCGTCGTGTTCGGCGTAGTGGCCCAGGATGGGGCAAGCCGTCTGCCCCCAGTCGTCCGGTGCGAACGACGGCACGCCGTAGAACGGAACAGCGGCTTCGATCTGGCCGGTCGATGCCAGGTATAGCGTGAGCCCGCCGCCCATACAGAACCCGACGCAGCCGATCTTCGACGGATCAACCGCCTCGTGATCCCGTAGAAACCCGACGGCGCCGGTCATGTCCCGCACCGCCTCGTCCATTCGCAACTCCATCATGTATTTTTGCGCCTCGTCCGGCTCCGACGTCGACTGGCCGTGGTAGAGGTCGGGCGCCAAGGCTACGTACCCCTCGGCGGCGAAGCGGTCGGCCACGTCCGTGATGTGCGGGACAAGGCCCCACCACTCCTGAATCACGATGACGCCGGGGCCCGATCCCGCTTCGGGCAGCGAAAGGTAACCGGTTGCCGTGTTGCCATTGCTCGGATACTCGATGGACTGTCCAGCCATGATTCACCTCCATGGGAAATTCATTTAATACCGGACGTTAGCACCACCGGCCCGATCGCTCAACGGACCCCGCCAAAAACGGGGGAAGGTTACGATGGGCGTGACAGGCAATGGACGAAGGGCCACGGCAGCGCCCATGTATACGGTTCGCGCTGACGTCCCATACCCGACGAGGTTTGCGAACGATGGAAAAACTGCTTTGGGTGGTCATGGCGGGCGGAGCCGGGACCGCCGCCCGATACGGAATCGTGACCCTGTTTGGGCGATTCAACGCCGCGGGCTCGTTTCCGTGGGCCATCTTCACCGCCAACATGGCCGGTTGTTACCTCTTCGGCATGGTGTGGCAGGCGGCCGAGAGTAAAACTTTGTTCAATGACCATGTTCGGCTGGCGATTCTGGTGGGTTTCATGGGCGCGTTTACAACGTTATCGACGTTTGCGTTCGATAACGCACAGATGGTCAAGGCCGGCCGGTGGGGCGCGCTCGCGCTCAACCTCGCGCTGAACAACGGAGTCGGCATCGCGTTGGTCTTCGCCGGATTCCGAACGTCCCGCGCCCTTTGGCATTAATGCAGCAAAACGTCCTGTTGGCGACCAGCCGTAGGCGTGTGTCTCGTGCTGTAGATAGACAGCCGTAGGCGTGATTCGTGTGGGCACCCGGGGTAGGGAATGGTGTTGGCGTTATTCTCGCGTCGACCCTCACCAAGCCCCCAGGGCGCCCACAAGAGACGCCCGTACGTGGTTGTAGACATTCGGGGCCGGGGGCATGGTGACAAGGCCGTTGACAGCGTGCGCGTGACGCAAAAATGCCCTGTGGGTAACCAGGCGTAGGGGTGTACACCGCCGATGTGAGACATGGGAACGGATGTCGCCCTCGGAGAGGCGTTACGATCGTGGATTGCCGATTGCAACTGCGTCGTGGAAGCGCGATGTTAATTGGATGACTTCCCAAATAGACCAATCCAAAAATCCCGAACCCGCCCACGGCGGACCCACACAGTCCGGAGCAGTGCCTGAACAGTCCGGCCACGCGGGACGGGTGCGGGACCAGTTCAGTCGACAGGCCGGCGAGTATGCGGTTAGCGTCCCGCACTCGTCCGGCGAAAGTCTGGACATTCTGCAGCGGCTCGCAGCGGAAACCAGGCATCGCTGGGCCGTCGATGTAGCCACTGGCGCCGGTTTTACAGCCTTCGCCGTCGCGCCCTACGCCGAACGAGTGCTGGCCACCGACATAGCGCCGGGGATGATCCGCGTTACCCGCGACGCTGCGGCCGAAAGAGGACTAGACAACGTGTCGGCCGTCTTTTCTGCGGCCGAGAACCTGCCGTTCCGCAGCGGCACGATCGACCTCGTCACCTGTCGTACCGCGCCCCACCACTTCCACCGGCTCGACGATGCGATACACGAAATCGCACGGGTGATCAGGCCGGGCGGCGCGTTTTTGCTGGTGGACACCTGCACTTCCGAAGACCCGGAGGTAGCGGCGTGGCAGCAGGTCATAGAGGTCCGACGCGACCCAACCCACGTGCGCAATTTGCCGCCGTCCGAGTGGCGGTCCCTGATTGAAAGCGCCGGGTTGACGATCGATTTCGAGACACTCGCCCGCGTCGAGATGACGTTCGACGGTTGGACACAGCGGTCGGGAACCCCGGCCGAAGTGCGCGAGGAGTTGCGTATCGAGTGGCGGACCGCGCCCCCTGCGGCGGTCAAAGCGTTTCGCATCACCCCCATCGACGGCGAAGACTTCCACTTTTCGTGGCCCGTATACGTGTGCCGGGCCATGAAGTCCGCCCAACCGGGCCCCGACTCGGCGTAGGTCGCCTACAACGGGTTATAGTTCTGCCACCATGGCGTCCACCCAAGCCGCGGCCCCCGCCCGGCTCAACTCCCTAATCGAGGTCCCTTACAGGGCCAAGTTACTGATCGTCGGCGCCCTGACGGCATCAATGACGGTCGTCACGATGAACATGACGGTCATGGCGACGGCGGCGCAAAGCATCGTGGCCGACATTGGGGGCTTCGAACTATTCATTTGGCTATTCGCCGCGTTCTCACTCACCTCCTCAGTCGTCGTTCCCATAGTAGGCAAGCTGACCGACATCTATGGTGGCAAGCGTGTGATCATCTTGTCGCTGGCCCTGTTCGTGGTGTCGTCGGCGGTGGCCGGAGGTATGCAGTCGATGCCTCAACTGATAGCGGCGCGGGCCGTACAAGGCATTGGTTCGGCCGGAGTGATGGGGAGCATCTGGATCATCATGGCCGGGCTCTGGCCGCGGAGCGAACGGGCAAAATGGCTCGGCGCGATCACGGCCGGATTCACGCTGTCCGGAGTGCTCGGTCCTATCGTCGGCGGTCTGATCGCGGACAACGCGTCGTGGCGG
>JAKZUY010000185.1:0-4240 GCA_047516345.1 Dehalococcoidia bacterium
GGATTTCATCATCTCTGCCCGTGGCCTCCCTGCCCACGGGCCGACATCCTCGCATCCATTCATCTGTCTGACTCCTCCTTGGCCAAGGGGGGTCAGTTTTCAATGTCGCCAGGGGGTCAGTTTCCCCTGTCGCGTGACAGCAAAGGCGGCGCCGCCGGTTCGGGACCGTATCAACGCAGACCGGCGGGAGACGTTCGCGAAGAACAAAGCGGCGGGGCTGTGCGCTCGGTGCGGCGCCAAGCGGGACCGCCCGGACCGCCGCACTTGCGCCCGCTGCCGGAAGTACGACGCGGCCGTGGCGAGAGATTACCGCGCCCGGCGCGGCGCCGCGGGTTGACGGTCAGCCGGACCGTGACCGCCTGCGGGCGGACGTGCGGGGAGCGGCGCCGCCGATACCTTGCCGCGGGGCGGTGTCCCGAGTGCGGCGGCGAGCGGGACCGGCCGGACCGCAAGCTGTGCGCCGCGTGCCGGCGCCGGGCCGCGGCGAAGCAACGCCGACACCGAGCCCGCCGATCCGCTTGAATCCGCGTTCGTCCGTGTTCGTCCGCGTTTATACTGGCGCGGTTGCGGTGCGGAATGGGCCGGCGCCGTGAACGGGGGCCGACCGGAGCAGCAGCGGCAAACGGGGCGAGCACCAAGGGCCGACTCAAGAAGAAAGGAGGTGGCATGGCTGGCATGTGGGCGATGGCGGACACCTTGGGCCTGGCTGGTGCTGGTTTAGTTCTAGATATTATTGGAGTCTCGTTGTTGTTTTGGACCTCGTTACCAAGGCGCGTAGAAGCGGAAATATCCGTCAAGGTGGTGAGGGGGTTTACAAAAGAAGGTATGGAATGGGGACACCCCTACAGTTTTGAAGAACACATGCAACGCCTAGCTAGGGCAGAGCAGGCTGTTCGCCGAAACACCCACATGTCGCGATTCGCGTTAGGTCTGATACTTGTGGGCTTTGTTCTGCAGCTGCTAGAAATCGTGCTGCGGTCATGACCAGGGGCCGGGCTGTAACACCCGGCAGCCCGGCCCCGTCCCGGTGCTGTCCGGTTCGGCCGGGTGGCTGAAGTGTGCGAGAATCATCCGTGTTGGTCCGTGTTGGTCCGTAGGCGGTGAGTGTAATGAATGTGGTAATGGCCCCCTGCGCTCGCGCAAAAACATCAATGATTACGGGGGTTTTTGCGTGTCCGAGGAGTTCAACTCCAACTTCCAGTGGTCGACGACCAGCCGGGACGTCAAGGATGGCAAGGCAGAGCACATCAGCCGCGAGCCGGAGCAGGTGAAAGCGTTCCGGGACACTTGGCGGGATGGGGTTCATTCTTATCTGACGTATCTGCGGGATCGGCTGACTGTCGCACGGGATCTGCTGACGGAAAGCGGGAGCATCTTCGTGCAGATCGGGGATGAGAATGTGCACAGGGTGCGGGCGTTGATGGATGAAGTATTTGGTGAAGAGAATTTTGTGGAGGCAGTCTCGTATAGAACAAAGAATATGACGTTAGGTGGAAGATATCTTGAAGGTGTTTGCGATCTGCTACTGTGGTACTCAAAGAAGATCGACTCCCTCAAATACAGAGGGCTGTTTCGACAAACCGTAGCACAAGGAGATAGTCACTGGAATCGTGTCCTGACTCAAGACGGTCAGGTGCTAGAACTAGCTACGGATCAGATCAAGAATAACGCGCTCATACCCGAACACAGCCGCCTCTATCAGCTCACTGCACTATATCCAACAGGTCCTTTCGATACTGGGGTGTTCACGTTTTCGTTCCACGGGCGAACCTATGACCCACGCAGGGTCGTTCTTGGAAATCGCCGCGGGCTGGCATGCGCCGACTGGACATGGCTGGACGCATAGAGCCCTATCGCTCTGGAGACACGATTCGGTACCGCCTGTTCCTGGACGACTATGCGGTCTCTCCTTTCCACAACGTCTGGCTCGATACGGCTCCGCCTGCGTTCAAGTCATATGTGGTTCAAACTGGGACGAAGCCAATTCAACGCTGCGTGCTCATGACTACCGACCCCGGGGATCTGGTACTTGACCCGACGTGCGGGTCTGGCACGACCGCCTACATCGCAGAGCAGTGGGGCCGGCGCTGGATCACGATCGACACATCGCGCGTTGCCTTGGCTTTGGCTCGTGCTCGGATCATGGGTGCCCGCTATCCGTACTACCTGCTCGCCGACAGCCCGCAGGGGCAGCGGAAGGAGGGTGACATCAATGGTCAAGTGCCGTCCGAGGCACAAACGCAGGGCGATGTCCGGCAGGGGTTCGTCTACGAGCGCGTTCCGCACGTCACCCTCAAGTCGATCGCCAACAACGCCGAGATCGACGTCATCTGGGAGCGCTGGCAGGAGACGTTGGAGCCGTTGCGCGAGGACTTGAACGTGAGGCTCGATTCCGACTGGGAGGAGTGGCAAATTCCTCGGGACGCGTCCGACGACTGGCCGACAGAGGCGGCCGAGGCGCATCGGCTGTGGTGGGAGGCGCGCGTCGCCCGGCAGCAGGAGATCGACGAGTCCATCGCGGGTAGGGCAGACCACGAGTACCTCTACGACAAGCCCTATGAGGACAAGCGGAAGGTGCGGGTGGCGGGGCCGTTCACGGTCGAGAGCCTGTCGCCGCATCGAATGGTGCCGATGGACGAGAACGACGAGCTCCTTGACCGCGTGACGGAAGCGAAAATCGACTACGGCCCACAGCAGGATTTCGCCGGCATGATCCTCGAGCAGCTCACGACGGCGGGTGTCCAACAGGCGCACAAGGAGGACCGCATCGCCTTCGCCTCGGTCACGCCGTGGCCCGGCGCGTACATCTGCGCCGAGGGTCGCTACGTCGAGGGCCAAGGAGCCGGCGCGGAGAAGCGAGCCGGCATCTTTGTCGGCCCCGAGTTCGGGACGGTCTCGCGCCCCGACCTCGTGGTGGCGGGGCGCGAGGCGGCCGACGCCGGCTTCGACGTCCTGATCGCCTGCGCGTTCAACTATGAGGCTCACGCCTCCGAGTTCGACCGGCTCGGCCGCATCCCGGTGCTGAAGGCGCGCATAAACGCCGACCTCCACATGGCCGGGGACCTGAAGAACACCGGAAAGGGCAACCTCTTCGTCGTCTTCGGCGAGCCCGACATCGACATCCTGCCAGCGACAGGAGACGGCGCCGAGGACGGCCAGCTCCAGGTGAAGATCAACGGCGTCGACGTCTTCCACCCCAATACCGGCGAGGTCCGCAGCCACGGCGCCGACGGCATCGCCTGCTGGTTCATCGACACCGACTACAACGAGGAAAGCTTCTTCGTCCGCCACGCCTACTTCCTCGGCGCCAACGACCCCTACAAGGCCCTGAAGACGACCCTGAAGGCCGAGATCGACCCCGACGCCTGGGAGTCGCTCCACAGCGACGTCTCACGCCCATTCCACCGCCCCGAGTCGGGCCGGATCGCCGTCAAGGTCATCAACCACCTCGGCGACGAGGTAATGAAGGTATTCCGGGTGTGAGCCGGGCCCGACCGCCCGATCGACGCTCACCACGCCGGTCCAAGATGCCGACGGGGGCGGGAACACCGCAAGACCCAACCACAAACGACCGGAGAGGATGACTCCGATGGAGTCGACATCCCCGACCGGCTGAGCGGGACCGGAACCACCGCATGGCCCTCCGGGCCGTGTGGTCGTCGACGCCGAATTGCTTCGCAATCGCGTTGAGGGAGCAGCCACGCTCACGCAGGGCGGCAAGCCGGAACGCGATCGACGTCGCCGACGCCGCCAAGCCCCCGAACACCGGCCGACGAACCGAAGGGAATTCGAAGGGCACGAACACGACCGGCCCCTCATGGAGAAGACCACATGACTGGAAAACCGAAGAGCGTGAACCGATCGGCAACCGACAAACTGAGCCGACTCATCGAATCAGAGCTGGCGAGGCGGAAGGTGACGGGCGAGGAGGTCGCCCGGGATGCCCGTCTACCGTCGAACGCATTCAGGTCACTGCTGCGCAAGAAACACCGGCCGACGTTCGACCGCGCCGACGAGCTGTGCAAAGCGCTGGGGATTTCGATAACAATCGGGGCGGAGGAGCCAGCCACCGACGCCAAAGGCGTCGACCCACCGACCAAGAGCTGACACGGGTATGGCCGTGCCAACCATGGCCGAGCGGTGCAAAAGCCCATCGGCGAGATCTGCTGGGTCTGGTACACCCTGCCGTAGTCCGCCGAACCAGGCACCCGGAAAACACGATCCCCGGCCTAGCAGCCTG
>JAKZUY010000186.1:0-3751 GCA_047516345.1 Dehalococcoidia bacterium
CCGCAACGCTGCCGGTAATACCCTTACAGCTGTTAATAATCCGAGGGCGTGCTGATTGCGGGTCTTGAACGTCCTGAGTGTCCAGATAACTCGTTTTTTTGTCGTTCATCGCCTGCGGCGTTCCGACAGGTGCGACTGATCCCGAGTCCACCGTGTGGACCTATTCCTCAACTTGAATATCAGTTCTATTTATTCCTCGCTAAGTCTCCACGTGTACAACAGACCATTCGTCCGTGCGTGATTGCGATTGAATGACGTGTAACGGTTATGTGGAATGAAAACACTCATAGAGAGACAGACAGGCTATATAACTGACTTTGCTGAGTATATATGTGCTGCCGGGAATTGACCGATATCAAAAGATCAACAGATGATGCCACTATCTCATTTGGGCTGTCCTATGAGTCTGACGGCATCCCACGTGAGAAATCCGGGTTTACACTGAAGATACCCCGCCTTAGAGACCATTGCATAACTAGCTCCCCAACCAGGGGTCCTCACTCCATGTCACCTCGAGCGCCCCATGTCACCCTGAGCGAAGCCGAATGGTCTGGGTAAGAGAAGCGGGGCATGCTGTCTGGATGGCTTAGGTTCCTCGCCTGCATTCGGAATGACATATCGGTGCTCGGAATGGCATGTGTCGAGGTTACGCGAAAGTCTCCCTTACGGGAAAGAGATGAGATCACTAAACTCGTATTGATTGTGTAAACTCCGTGTATGAGTGCGGAACAATACCGCCAAGACGCCGTCGAACCGCCGCAATTCTTCTACGGTTGGGTAATCGTTGGTGTGATGGCGGCGTCGGGCGCCGTCAGCATGGCGATGGGGTCCCTCAACTTCGGCCTCTTCATCAAGCCGATGGGGGACGATCTGGCCATCGGCCGGGCAGCCTTCGGGTGGGCTCAGACGGCCCGCCTTGGCGCCAGTTCCGTGACCAGCCCGATCATTGGATGGCTGCTCGACCGCTTCGGCTCGCGCGTCATGTTGCCTGTTGCGGCACTCGTGACGGGCGCCGCGATGGTGGGTCTGGCCTACATGGACTACGCATGGCACCTCGTCGCGCTATTTGCGGTTATGGGCCTCGTCGGAATGAGTGGTCCCGGCGCTCTCGTGACCTCTGTTCCGGTGCAGAAGTGGTTCGTCCGAAACAGAGGCAAGGCACTGTCGTTCATGGCCCTTGGGATTCCTATTGGGGCATTGCTGTTTGTGCCGCTGACGCAGATATTGATCGACGAGGTGGGCTGGCGGATGGCCTGGCTGATACTGGCCGCGATAGGCGTCGCGGTCATAGTGCCTCTTTCCGCCATATTCGTCCGTCGACAACCGGAAGACATGGGGCTCTTGCCGGATGGAGCGCGCCAACCCTCTCCGGCGGACGGCCCGGCCCGGCCCGGAGGGAGAGAGTCGAGGGACGAGATATCATGGTCGGTCCGCGACGCGATTCGCACCTCGACTTTATGGCGGCTGGTGATGGTGTTCTCCGTTGTGCAGTTGGCGACAGGTACGGTTGCCCTCCACAGGATCCCCGCCTTCATGGACCGTGGGCTTGATCCGACGTTGGTGTCCTTCGCCACGGCGTTCGATGCGGTGTGCGCCGGCGTGTCGACGTTCTTGTTTGGGATGCTGGTCAGCCGGATTCCGGTGCGCTTTCTCGGTGGCCTTGGTCTCTCGCTGCTCGCGACGGCAAGTGTGCTCACCATCTACGCCACCAACCTGGAGATCATGTTCATTTCGATGGCAGTCTTCGGCCTCGGCATCGGAGGGATGATGTTCTTACAGAACTTCATATGGGCGGACTACTTCGGGAGAGGAAGCGTCGGCAGCATCCGAGGCCTGGTGAACCCCATCAACCTCGTCGTCGGTGGTATCGGGGCTCCGGCCGCCGGATACGTAAGAGACATCACCGGGTCATACGACCCAGCCTGGTGGGCCGGAACCGCGCTCTTTACCTTCGCCGCCATCCTGACGATGGCGACCCCGCCGCCTACACACCGGGGTCGGAGAGCCCTGTACCGAGGTGAGGGAATGTAGCACATCCCCTCTCCCACTCGAGGGTGAGGGCGGGTAGCCGCAAGATGGTGTTTGTTGGCATCCGTCGGCAGTGGACCGTGTGGTATCTGTTGCCGTAGGCCTATACAACTTCCAGATGGGAAGAAGGCTGGAACAGTTTCAGTATCGAGTGGTATTGTTAGCACGATTATCCTGGCCCACCTATTTCCATGGCAGCTATTCAAGTTACGATTGGTGTTGATATTGGGGGCAATTGCAACAGGACGACGTTAAGTGTTAGTGGGCTATGATTGTAACAATGCCGTTAACTCTCGCTTGCTGGTCGGGGTGCTTTTGTTTCAGCAACTTGTGGGGATTGTGGCACAACGCATCAGATGCCAAGCAGTATCTTCGTAATGACGTGGGACTACACAAATACTTCGGACCCAAGCTATTCAGCGATCGGACGCAGACGTTTTCGGCCGAAAGCGTTCGGCAAGTCAGGCAAAACGTCTTTTCCGAGCGCGGGCTATGGCGAAAACTCCCACTATGCCGCTCTTTGGCCTGTAGTACCCTTAAAGCCGTTCATTACCCGGCGGCGTGTTGGTAGCCGGGGCCATTGGAGGTAGAGATCATGCGAGCCGGATTTGGCAGCGGAATCGCGACATCGCGAGAGTCATTGCGCTACGCGCAACAACTCGGCGCTACGGACATCATCCCCAGTACCGAGGGCATCCCCTCTATCGACGGGACATGGGCGCTTCAGGACCTCGTGAAGTTGAGGCTTCGGATCGAGGAGTACGGCATGAAGCTCTCCGCGATCGAGAACGTGCCCATCTCGTTTTACGATCACATCATGCTCAACGGGCCGAGGCGGGATGAGCAGATCGAGAAAATGATCATCACGATCAGCAACATGGCCCGCGCCGGAATCCCCATCTTCGGATACCACTGGATGCCATCGCACGTGTGGCGGACTCCCGAGGTGCCGATCAGGGGCGGCGCCTTGGCCACGGCGTTCGATAACGAAGTCGCAAGGCAGATGCCCTTCACCCATGGACGACAATTTTCAGAAGAGGAGATGTGGGAGAACCTCGAGTACTGGATCAAGATCATCATCCCCGTGGCTGAGGAGGAGGGCATAAAGATCGGAATCCACCCATGCGATCCGCCCGTCGACTCGCTCGGCGGGATACCGATGCTATTTCGCTCCTATGACAACTACCGCCGATATCTGGCCATCGTCGATTCTCCCCACAACGCCATCGAATTCTGCCAGGGGACCATTTCAGAGATGCACGACTCGGCGGGCGACAACATCTACGGGTTCATAAGGGAGATGGTCGAACGCGACCGCATCCTGTACGTGCACTTCCGGAACGTTTCCCGGCCGAATCCGGAGAGCTTTCACGAGGAGTTCATCAACACAGGCCACGTCGACATGTACCGGGCGATGAAGACGTACCACGACGCCGGCTACAAGAGCTTTTTCATAGACGACCACGTGCCGCACACCGAGGGCGACTCGACCTGGGGCCACCGCGGCCGGGCCTTTGCAAACGGCTATATCCAGGCCATGATCGAGGCCGTTGCAAAACAGGCCACTTACGCCTGACGGCCAATCAACCGCGCCGGCGCGAGAGTTAACTCAATCGGGCCCCTCTTAAAAGTCCCACGGACACCACGGAGCGCGTTCTGACGCAAACATCGCGTCTGCCCGTCTTAGGGCACCGTGTGTGCGTTCCTCAACCCGGCCCGCGCG
>JAKZUY010000187.1:0-3800 GCA_047516345.1 Dehalococcoidia bacterium
GGCTGCTAGGACCAGGGATTATGCCGAGGCCGGTGTCGAAACTGAAATTCGCCAACTGCGTAGCCTAGCCAAGTACGCCGATGACGGAGCGTTGAAGCCAATCCGCCGGGGCGAGGAATTCGGCGCGGATTCGGAAATGCGTCAACGTCAATACAAGCGGCTCATTGATGCCACTACCGAAAGAGGGATTGAGCAGGAGTGGGCCAGCCGGAAGGGCTTGAGGGCAACTCCTCGTGGTTACGGCTACGGTAGGTATGTCAATCTTCGTGGGACGGTTGTGTGGTTCGGCATCAACGTCGAACAGTTTGAAAGAACGGGTGAAACTCCTTTGTGGGTCGATTGTTATGACCATCTACGAGATAAGCCCTCCGAGGTACGGGGCGCATTGGGCATGCAGGACTCTCAGTGGGCGCCGGTCGCCTTGAAAAGAGACGTGGAGTATCCGGAAATACTGGACGGCGTTGTAGATAGTCTGAAACAAATCGCCGATGTCCTCCACCAAGTTCGTCTCCAATCACCCTAACTCCTCATCCACTGTCTGGCTCTGCTGCGAGGGTTGCAGATCTTTCGTCTCGGGGAGGGCACGCCAGGTGAAGGCAGGTCCATTCAGCGGGGCCGAGGAACTGCAAGCGCAGAGGTCGGGAGTCCTATAGAAAGCTACCAGCAGCGTTAGAGTCTTACGGTTCTTCGTACCGGTCGAGGGTAGACACCACGTTACTGACAGTTTCTCCTTGATAACGGGCCTTCGGATGCCGCAAAATATAAAGTAAGACTAGGTAACATCAGGAGGACAGCATGAAGAAGAAGCACCTGCAGCCGCTTGCCCCCGCGGCGCTGTACGCCAGGGTGTCCAGCGACCGGCGGGACGTGGACCTGTCCGTGTCCGCCCAGCTGCGGGCGCTCAAGGACTACGCCAAGTCCAACGGCTACTCCGTGGCCCGCGAGTACGTGGACGAGGCCGAGAGCGGCCGCGTCGCCGACCGGCCCCAGTTCAGGGAGATGATCGAGGAGGGCAGCAAGCCGAAGGCCCCCTTCGACGTGATTCTCGTATGGAAATTCAGCCGCTTCACCAGGAAGCGAGAGCACGCAGTCGCCTTCAAGTCCATGCTGCGGCGCAAGGGCATCCGCGTGGTGTCCATCACCGAGCAGGCCGAGGACAACGCCACCGGCAGGCTGCTTGAGGGGATCATCGAGAGCGTGGACGAATTCTACAGCGAAAATCTGGCCCAGGACGTCGTCCGGGGTATGAGGGAGGCGGCATCGAGGGGTTTCTTCCTCGCCTCCAATGCTCCCTTCGGCTACAAGCGGGTCAAGGTCGTTCCCTTGTACCAGCGTTTGCCGCGGTTGGTGACACCCCGGTCGTTCAGTTCCTTGAATATCTCCTTGAGGCCGCTGCCCCTGAGCGACTTCTCGAATATCTCCCTCACCACCGGGGCGGTGGCCGGGTCAACCTCCAGGGTGGGACGCTCCTTCAAGGGCAGGGTTGACCTGCGCAGTCTGCTGCTGAGAAACCCGTCCGACAAATGGTACCTGACCTTCGACGGGAACGCACCTGACCAACCGCTGGAACTGCACCCGCAGAGCGGCTCGATTGAAGCTACCGACTTCCTACCGTCGGAAGACTACTTTCTCGGCGACGAGGAAACCGGGATGCGGCCCCGCCTCATCGAAAAATGGCTACCCATCAACCAGATCTCAACCGAGACTATCCGGGAACGCGCCGGCGCGGTGCCAAACCCAGCACCTCACCAACTCCACGTCTGGTGGGCCCGCAGGCCGTTGGCACCTTCACGAGCGTCAACCCTGCTGTCGCTAATACCACAGTCAGCCGACGACGAGGATACCCGTCATTCCGTTCTAAATATGTTGGGAACCAGCCCGGACATCCACCGAATCGCCTTGCACCTGGCGGCCGCCAAAGAGCGTGGCGAACGCGACAAGGATGGCTATGGTGACCATCGTCGAGCATTCACCCATAACCCTACTACCGAGCAACTGGACTGGCTCAAGGCCAACCTGCCCAATGCGAACCCCACCGTCCTAGATGTTACTGCCGGGGGCGGCTCCATTCCCTTCGAGGCCGGACGGCTGGGATTCCGCACCATTGCCAACGAGCTGAACCCCGTCGCTTGCCTGATACTCCGGGCCACCTGCGAATGGCCCCAACGCTACGGCTACCCGCTGCTGGATGCCTACCGCCAGTGCGCCGAGGCTTTCCAAAGCCGCGTCAGCGAACTGCTGGCCGATGTGTATCCCGCCGAGTATGCCCATGACTGCACCAGCGGCAACTGCCCGCACCCCCAACGCTACCGCTGTTCCGAGGACTGCGGCGACCCAGACCACTGCAACCACCAAAAGCTCGGATCCAAAAATCACGAAGCCGTCCGCGCCCAAAGATACGTTTGGGCGCGGACCGCGAGGTGCCCGGGATGTAACGTCGAAATACCGCTCAGCCCCAATTGGCGGCTGGACAATAGCGGCACCGGGATGCGCGTGGAACCTGATGGGAGCCGGATCGAACTCCGCATCGTCCACGACCGGCAAGCCTGCTCCGACTGCAAGAGCAGCGCCAAAAGCTGCCACCTAGCCACCCTCTATCCCAGCCGGAGCGCCAGCGACGGCACCGTGACCGGCGCCATCGCCACCTGCCCCGCCTGCGGCAGCACCACTCCCAAGGGCTACCTGGCTCAGGAGCGCAGGCCGGGCGAATGGGCCACCGGCTGTACTGCGTCATCCACCGGGACAGTTGGCGGGACCTGACCAAAGCAGGCAAGCCGAAGAAGCGGGAAACCACCTGTAGGGTGTTCGCGGAGCCGGAGGAACGTCACTTCGCCGGCGATGCCCACGTCGCCAGCGAAGTGGCCCGGCTGGCGCCGCAATGGGATGCCGATGACGCGCTGCCCACCGAAGAGATGCCTGATGCCAATAAAGCACGTACCTACAAGTACGGAACGGATCAATGGATCAAATTGTTCAACCCCCGCCAACAGTTGGCCCACGGTTACTGCGTCCAAGCATTCCGCGAGTGTGTGGATGCCGACGCAGAGGCTGAACGGCTTGACGACTGCCGGAATGCCGCGTGGGGGTATGTGGCAGCCGCACTAGACAAAATGATTAACCGGAACTGCATACTGGCTAGGTGGGAACCAAGAACCAGCACGGTTGTAGGCACCTTCGACAGCCACGATTTCGGGATGAAGTGGTCGTACTGCGAGATGATTGTCGGCGGCCCGCACGGATACGGTCTCAGCTGGGCCATTGACGACCTCACCCAATGCCTCTCCCAATTACTTGCCATGACTGGCCACGTCGAGGACGCTGGCAACAACGGTCAGCTCATTCCCCAAACGACATCCGAGTTCCGCGGATCAGTCGCCCCGCCGACCGAGGTCATCCGAGGCGACGCCCGCGATCTGCCCCTGGATGACGCATCCGTAGATTGCGTAGTCTTCGACCCGCCTTACGAGGAGAATGTTTGCTACGCCGAGCTGTCCGATTTCTTCTACGTCTGGCTCAAGCGCACCGCCGGATATGTGTTCCCGGAGGACTTCACTGACTACCTGACTGAGAAGGACCAGGAAGCCATCGCCAGCCCGGCCCGCTTCAAAAGCCAAGCAGCCAAAGGCAAGTCGGCCAAGAACCTGGCCCTCGCGGACTACCAGGAAAAGATGGCCGAAATCTTCACCGAGTGCCGCCGGGTCATCAAGGACGACGGAATAATGACGGTGATGTTCAACCACAAGTCCACCGCCGCCTGGGACGCCCTTACCGTCGCTCTCATCAAGGCCGAGTTCGCCATC